>CBFGOU010000076.1:0-12682 GCA_965650445.1 uncultured Oxalobacteraceae bacterium
CGACCGCGACGACGACCTGAAAATCGGCATCCGCACCTCGGCCATCACCTTCGGGCGCTTCGACGTGGCCGCCGTGATGCTGTGCTACGGCTGCGCGCTGGCCATCGACCTGGTGTGCGGCTGGCTGGCCGGACTGCGCTGGCTGTTCGTCGTCGGCATCGTCGTGGCGGCCGCCATCGCCCTGTACCACTACACCCTGATCAAGGAGCGCGACCGCATGCGCTGCTTTGCTGCGTTCCGTCACAATAACTGGTTGGGTGCGGCCGTTTTCGCTGGTGTCGCGTTAGACTATGCATTCGGATAAGATTGCGTCCGTTCTCCACACATGAGGTAATAAAAATGATCGAAGCCATTCCAACCAAACCGGGCGCCCGCGACCAGCTGATGAGCGACCTGAAATCCGTCATTCACGACGCCGAGCAATGGCTGCGCAACGGCAGCCAGATGACCGGCGAAGAGCTGGCGGCGGCCAAGGCCAAGTTCGAGCGCACCCTCATCAGCGCCAAGGCTGACCTGATCCGCCTGGAAGAAGCCGTGGTCGAGCGCACCAAGGAGGCGGCCAAGGCGACCGATGAATTCGTCCAGGAAAATCCGTGGAAAGCGGTCGGCATCGGCGCGGCCGTCGGCCTGGCGCTGGGCGTGCTGATCTCGCGCCGTTAATGGCTTTCGCCGACACTGCGCGGCGCCTGGGCGGCACCTTGCTGTCCATGCTGCAGACGCGGATGGAGCTGGCCGCGGTCGAACTGGAAGAAGAGTCGCAGCGTTTTCTCGGCTATCTGGTGATGGCGCTGCTGTCGCTGTTCCTGTTCGGGCTGGCCATCGTGATGGCCACCCTGTTCATCGTGATCGTATTCTGGGACAGTTACCGGCTGCAGGCGGTCGGTGCGCTGGCGGTGCTGTTCGTGGCCGGTGGCGCGCTGGTGGCCCTGAAGGTCAAGGCCAGCATCCAGGCCAAGCCACGTCTGATGCAGGCCAGCGTCGCCGAATTGAGCAAGGACCTGGAACTGCTGCGGGGGGCGCATGACTAAGCCGAGTCCATTGAGCTTGCGCCGCGAAGCACTGGTGGCGCGCTGCGACGACCAGCGCGACGATCTGTTGCTGGTCATTGAGGACCTGACAGCGCCGCTTCAGGGACCGAAGCTCAAAGTGCCACTGGCCATCGCCGGCGTGGTGCTGGGCATGATGGCCGTGCGCCCGAAACGCGCACTGCCATTGCTGGGCACCGCGCTGTCGCTAGGGAAGACGGTGGGGCCGCTACTAGCGGCCCTCAGACGCGCGCGTGAGGCCTAAGAGCGACGCCACTAAAACGAACACGCTTGCAAGCTCCGGCTGACTATTGATCAGAGTTGCACCGGCTGCGGCTGCAAGCAGCGTTGCAGGATATCCAGCCAATAGTGACGACGCAACCATGTTTCTTCTGAATTGAAGTGACCCTTGCTAGTGTCATGAGTTATAAATTCATTGAATAAATATTTCCATAGGCTATGCTGTGTTTATGCGTGCATAACATGGAGGATGGTATGGGAGCAGGTCGTCCGAAAGCGGAGTTGATTTTGACTGAGCCGGAGCGCGAACAGTTGTCGGTCTGGGCGAGGCGTCGCAAGACAGCGCAAGCGTTGGCGCTTCGTTCGCGGATCGTGCTTGCATGTTCAGATGGCGCTGATAACAAGGCAGTGGCGGCGGAGTTAAAAGTAGCAAAACAGACGGTTTGCAAATGGCGAGGCCGGTTCTTGCAGCTGCGGCTTGATGGATTACTTGATGCACCACGCCCTGGAGCGCCGCGCACGATTGACGATGCGCGTGTTGATAGTGTCATCGCTAAAACGCTGGAAACTCAGCCGAAAAACGCGACTCATTGGAGTACTCGGGCGATGGCAAAGGAGGCGAAGCTCTCGCAGACGGCAGTGAGCAGAATCTGGCGGGCTTTCGGTCTACAACCGCATCGCCAGGAAACGTTCAAGCTCTCAACCGACCCTTTGTTTGTCGAGAAGACCCGCGACATCGTGGGGCTGTACATTGATCCCCCCGTCAAGGCCATGGTGCTTTGTGTTGACGAGAAAAGCCAGATTCAGGCACTCGACAGAACGCAGCCGATTCTTCCTTTGGCACCTGGTGTTGCAGAGCGCCGCACCCACGACTACGAACGCCATGGCACGACGACGCTGTTTGCCGCGCTCGACATCGCCACTGGTAAAGTCATTGGTGAACTATATCGCCGGCATCGCAGCAGCGAATTCCTGAAGTTCTTGCGCACCATTGAAGCCTCAGTTCCATCTGATCTGGACATCCATCTCGTGATGGACAACTACGGCACGCATAAGACACCCACAATCCGAAACTGGTTTGCTCGCCATCCCCGTTTCCATGTACATTTCACACCAACTTCAGCCTCCTGGCTCAACCAGGTCGAGCGCTGGTTTGCCACCTTGACCGAAAAGCAGATTCGGCGCGGCACGCATCGATCTACCCGACAGTTGGAAGATGCCATTCGCTCCTACCTGGCGCAAAATAACGCCGAACCGAAGCCGTTCGTATGGACAAAATCGGCAGATGCGATCCTTGCGAGCGTCGAGCGATTTTGTCTGCGAATTTCTAACTCACCACACTAGAGTAGGTCGAGTCCTCCTCCAAGCGCTCAGCTTCCCGCGCGTAACGCCTTCAGTTGCTCTTCTGTGTGATTGGAGACGTTTGTCATTAACCGCGCTCCCCGGATCTCAACACGCTCCCCCCCCCCGACAACGCCTCGGCTTGCTGCAACACAGTTTGCACTGCGGTATCCTGAAGGTCAGGCGGAAACCCGTACTTACGCAATATGCGCTTCACCAGTACTCGCATCCGAGCTCGTGCCGAGTCACGATGGGCCCAGTCCACCGATACGTTTTCCCGGAGGCTCACCAGTAGCTCATGAGCGATCAGTCGAAGCTTGTCGTCACCCATTATCTGCACAGCACTTTCGTTCTCGGCCAGCGCGTCGTAAAAAGCAATTTCTTCATCGGACAACCCGGACTCTTCGCCCCGATGACGGGCAGCACGGATGTCCTTGGCTAGCTGGATCAGCTCATCCAGCACCTCAGCGGTGGTGATGGCGTTGGCGTGGTAGCGCGCCACAGCGTCTTCCAATCGTTCCGAGAAGGCCTTGGTCTGTACTACGTTAGTCTTGCTACGCGAACGAATGCCGTCGTTAAGGAGCTTGCGCAAGGCTTCCAACGCAAGATTCTTCCTCTCCATTTGCTGTACTTCGGCGAGGAACTCGTCTGAGAGGATGGAGATGTCTGGGCACTTGATTCCCGCTGCGGCCAGGATGTCGACGATCTCGGTCGACACCACAGCGCGGCTCACGATCTGTTGGATGGCCAGCTCGCGTTCTTTCTCCCTGACACCTGAGCCCGTAGCACTCTTGACCAGCGCAGCGCGAATCGCCTGAAAGAAGCCGACTTCCTCTCGGATTTGTCGGGCTTCATCGGAGGCGGAAGCCAGCGCGAATGCCTTGGACAACGCTAGCACGGCGTCCTGGTATCGGCGATGTGCGTTCTTCTTACCTTCCTGGGTCTTCTCTTTCGCGGCCAGCTTCTGCTGAAGATCGAGAACCCACTCGATTGCACCGGCCATCATCGCCAGGCGCTCCTGAGGCGTTCCGTTCAATGCAGAGGCATAGTCGAAGCCGTGGTACATATCCCGGACGACCTCATACTTCTCTGTCATCACGGCGATAGCCTTTGCTTCGTCAATGCCGGTGTTTTCCTGGTCATTCTTCGAGTACTGTTGCAGAGCCGACTTGAGACTTTGCGCAATGCCGATGTAGTCCACGATCAGACCAGCAGGTTTGTTACGGAAAACACGGTTCACGCGTGCAATCGCCTGCATCAGGCCGTGCCCTTGCATCGGCTTATCCACGTACATCGTGTGCATGCAGGGCGCGTCGAAGCCGGTGAGCCACATATCCCGTACGATCACCAGTTTGAGTGGGTCTTTCGGATCGCGGGCTCGCTTGGCCAGCAAATCGCGTCTGGCCTTGTTGCCAATGTGCTGTTGCCACTCCTGCGGGTCGCTCGCTGCCCCCGTCATCACGATCTTGATCGCACCTGCTTTGTCATCGACACTGTGCCAGTCGGGACGCAACTTGACGATCTCGTTGTACAGCTTCACGCAAATGCGGCGGCTCATACACACCATCATCGCTTTGCCATCCAGGGCAGCAAGGCGATCTTCGAAGTGGGCTACCATGTCCTTGGCAACTAGGGCAAGTCGCTTTTCGCTGCCTACCAAGGCTTCGACCGTTGCCCACTTCTTCTTGAGTCGCTCCTGATCGACCTCGGAGTCCTCCTCGGTAAGTTCGTCGACTTCCGCATCAATCTTTGACTTTTCGTTTTCATCGAGTTCGATGCGCGCAAGTCGGGACTCGTAGTAGATCGGCACAGTCGCGCCATCTTCGACGGCGCGGCTGATGTCATAGACATCGATGTAGTTGCCGAACACCACCGGAGTGTTCACGTCATCAGCTTCAATTGGCGTGCCCGTAAAGCCGATGAACGAAGCGTTCGGCAAGGCATCACGCATGTACTTGGCGAATCCATAGGAAATTTCACCTGTCTTCGCGTCCACCTTGGCCTTGAAACCGTATTGACTACGGTGCGCTTCATCAGCGATAACGACCACGTTGCGGCGCGTGGTCAGTGGCTCTGCGATCTCTCCAAATTTCTGCAAGGTCGTGAAAATCACACCACCCGACGCACGGCTTAGCACCTTCTGCAGGTCATCGCGGCTTTCGGCCTGTACAGGGGTCTGCCGGATCAAATCGCGGCACATCGAGAACGTCGAAAACAATTGATCGTCGAGGTCGTTTCGGTCAGTTAACACCACCAATGTCGGATTCGCCATTGCCGGGTGCTTAACCAGCTGTCCGGCATAAAACGCCATCAGCAGGCTTTTACCAGAGCCTTGAGTGTGCCAAATCACACCTGCACGCTTGTCCCCCTTGCCCTGTGTTTTCACGCTAGGCAGGCCGTAATCAACGGGATCTTCTTGTACGCCTTGCCATTGCATTGAGGCGCGAATGGTCGATTCAACGGCCTTGCGCACAGCGTGGAACTGGTGATAGCCAGCGATTATCTTAACCAGCCCCGAGCCGGTTTCCCCGAAGACTGTGAAATGGCATAGCAGGTCGAGCAAGCGGCAATGCTCGAACACGCCTTCGATCAAGGTAGAGAGTTCCGGCGCACCTTTCGGGGCAACATCCTTGCCGTCAGTTGTTCGCCAAGGCATGAACCGTTCAAGGTCGGCCGACAGCGAGCCAATACGAGCGACGATCCCGTCCGATGTCACCAGCAGAGCGTTGGTGTGAAACAGCGCAGGAATTTGCTTCTTGTAGGTCTGAAGCTGATTGAAGGCGCCGACAAGAGTTGCGTTGCCGCTCCCGGGTGCCTTTAACTCAATCACACCGAGCGGCAGGCCGTTCACGAACACGACGACATCGGGACGTCGGTTGTTTTGACCGGCAACGATGGCGAATTGGCTTACGGCCAGCCAGTCGTTCTGCTCTGGTTGCTCAAAGTTGATGAGTACAACTTTGCTAGCGGTTAGCGTGCCGTCGTCGGCGTAGTACTCGACGTCCACGCCTTCGGTCATCAGCTTGTGAAGTCGTCGGTTTTCTTCGAGCAGCGATGGCAGTACGGACTGCATCACGCGGCGCACGGCATCCTGCCGCGCCTCCATTGGCAGACTAGAATTCAGCCGAGCAACGGCGTCCTCGAACCGCTTCTTGAGCACGACCTCATCGTGACTCTCGCGTTCCGGTCGATGTCCATCAGGGCCAATGTCCTCTTCACGTTCGATGCTGTAATTTAACATACGTAGCTGATCCAGCAGCGCTTGCTCCACGGCAGCTTCTGATAAAAACGCCATTATTGTTCTCCTGCCGTTTTGCATTTGCACATTTCTATTCCACCTCCAACCCAAACAGCCCACGCAGGTCGTTTATTTCTGAAGCGAAAACTCTCCGGTCTTCCTCGTGACGCACGGCCTCGCCAATGACTTCGTACTCGACTCGCCGATCTGGTGCTTCGCCGCGCGTTTTTCTAAAAATACAAAGTCGGGTCGTATGACCGACGCCGTCCTCACGGAAGTGAATCATGGGGCGAAGACCAAAAATCAGTCCATCCGCTATCACAAGCATCTGCCCTTGCAGGAAATATTTTGCAGGTTCAAGCATTTGCTCATGGCTGATCTTGATGTTCTGAATAGTTCTCGTGGAGCTATGTCCTCTGAATACTTCACACCGCAGAGTTGTTCCATCAACTTGACTTAAATACCGAACGATCTGGATGTCTTCTAGACCATCTAGGTCTGCAAGAACTTCCACAACGTCTACATAACATTCGCTAATCCAGCCTCGCGCCTGCGCTTCAGACTGCGCTGCGCTATGAGAGAATGCATTCCGGGACTGGTTGAGTTCCTTCATCGCAGCAAGTGTCGCGGCCGGGGATATTTTTGCGACGCTAGCCAAAATGCCCGCGGCACTCAATTGGGTAGTGATTCCCTCGATGTTCTCGAGCCTCTTTGCGACACTGTCAGTGAACAAGTCCTTAAGCCTCAGGGGCTCTGTCATCGAAATTCTTCGATGACGACATTCCGCCACAGCTAGTGCATGCAGGATATCGATGACAGACTCCCAGGTATCCCGAAGAAGGTGCAGGCGCTGCAAATCGCTCTCGTATCCGTTTTCAAATCGATAGAAATAATATGCAATCGGAGATGGAAACAGGTTGCATACGGATGCTTTTATCTCCTCCTCGCGCTGTTGAATAAAGTCCGAAAAAGTGGCCTCATAAGTATCAGGGCTCATTGTAAACAGAACAAGGCTCGGTCTTGGTTGATAACCAAGAATGTCAAGCGCCCCTGATTGTTCGGCATACTGTTCATCTAGCCAATCATTGTACGTTGGACAGGCATCGTAATTATTTGAATCAAGTTGGAGTCCCATTTAATCAAGCTCCAGCAATGTGCTCGGCATTGGTATACGTAGTTCACCGGATACGAGATTGGGCAGCAAGGTGTCGCGTATCTGGGCGAGGAGACGGGATTCTTTTACGTTTGAAAGGATATTCTCAAACCATGCGGAAACAGATTTTTCAAATTCTTGGAGGATTTCCGACGGCGGTACTGGTCTCTGTATTGCATCGAAGGTTTGCCGGGTAATGGTTGAGAAAACCGAACCATGAGCCATTGCTTTGAGCTGATCTACCATCTGCAGTGCGCTCAGATAAATGAAATAATCGCCTGCACCCTCTGTTCCTCGAAGTCCATAGCAGGACTGGTTGAACGTTATGCTTCGGCCAGCAATCGCAAGGTTCCCGACAGTTCCTCGGGCAGAGATGATCGTTGTCCCCTTCGGGATTAGTCTTGCCGAACTACTATCCAACCCTGCTTGAGTTATTGATTTTTCCGTCTCAGAAACAAAGACATCGCCTGCTTTTGGCGTGTCCACCACTGAGAACCAAGGAATGTCTCCATCCCAGTATTCAGGATTGGATGTTTTAGGTGTTCCGCCACTAATGATGTTCATTAGTTGAGTCAGCGGACCCAGTTCCCACCCTTCTGGAATCTGCCCCAACTCCGATTCAACTAGCCTGTCTGGGAAGAGATCGTAGAAGTGCACAGGCAGACCGGGTAGCGATTTGCCGCGCTTCCAGCGACCATCCAGCTTGGCGCGCACTGGCTCGAAGTCAACGAACCAAGCCGTGAACAAGGCACGTGCCATCGCCTTCAAAGTTTCGTTCGTGCGCTGGTTAAGTTCGATCTTGTCGTCCAATGTCCCGAGGATATGAGCGATGGCATGCTGCTCGTCAATGGGCGGAATGCTCGTTGCAAAGCTCTCGATTCGCCCAGGAGAGGTGTGCTTTACCGTTGTGCCCGTAGCGGAGCCCACCACCCACGAACGGTACTCGTGTGTGCGCAACAGATACTGAATGAATCGAGGCGACGCTGGTATAGCAGGTTTGAATTCGAGCAAGCCGACACGTTGATTGTGCAGCCAGATGGTTGTGTCATTTGGGATGCTCGCAGCGTATCCAAGCGTGTCAGACTCTTTGCTGAGGTCTGTCATCGTGACGACAACTTGCCCGGGCTTTAGTACGTAATCCTCCGGCACCGGCCCGTTATAGTGCTTGCGCTTTCCATCTTGAAAGCCTCCGCCAATAGCGAAATTGCCTGGTGTGACAAGAACTGTTTCCTGTGGTTCGTCGGTGAAGTATTCCCCCTTGAACGCGAATCCGTGTTTGACCTTAAATATCTCGCCAAACGTAACAGTGCACCAATTATTCGCCATACCCGAGCTCCTTCAGGCTGGCCTCAATCGCTGCGTCCAGTATGGCGGCCGTTGCTCGCTGCTCGCGCCACTTGGCGGAAAGCTGCGCCATCTTTTCCTCGAAGGGTTCGCCATCGTATTCCTGCTCCGCTGCTCCCACATACCGCCCCGGCGTCAGCACATGACCGTGTTTGCGGATGTCCTCCAATGAGGCGGACTTACAGAAGCCCGCCACGTCGGCGTACTCGCCCGCGTTCGGCTCGCCGCGCCAAGCGTGGTAGATGTCGGCGATCTTTTGAATCTCCAATTCGCTGAGTTCGCGCCGGGTACGATCCACCAGCACGCCCAGCTTGCGGGCGTCGATGAACAGTGCCTGCCCGCGCCGATCATGCAGGCCCTTGCCTGGGTTTTTGTTGCGGGCCAAGAACCAAAGGCAGGCGGGGATCTGTGTGGAGTAGAAAAGCTGCCCGGGTAGCGCGACCATGCAGTCCACCGCATCGGCCTCGATCATCGCCTTGCGGATTTCGCCCTCGCCGGACTGGTTAGAGCTCATCGAGCCGTTGGCCAGCACCACCCCCGCTGTGCCATTGGGCGCGAGATGGTGGTGGATGTGCTGCAGCCAGGCGTAGTTGGCGTTGCCTGCAGGCGGTACGCCAAACTTCCAGCGCACGTCTTCACGCAGGCGGTCGCCACCCCAATCTGAGATGTTGAACGGAGGATTAGCGAGGATGTAGTCGGCCTTGAGGTCGCGGAGTTCGTCCTTGTGGAAGCTACCTTCGTTGTTCCAGCGGATGTCTGAGTCGATACCACGCACAGCAAGGTTCATCTTGGCCAGACGCCACGTAGTGTAGTTCGACTCCTGCCCATAAATGGCGATGTCCCCGATACGCCCGCCGTGCTCCTGCACGAATTTCTCCGACTGCACGAACATTCCGCCCGAGCCGCAGCAAGGATCGTACACGCGACCTGAATAAGGCTGGAGCATTTCGACCAGCACGCGAACCACCGAACGTGGGGTATAGAACTCGCCGCCACGCTTGCCTTCGGCTCCTGCGAACTGGCCGAGGAAGTACTCGTATACGCGCCCGAGGATATCCTTGGAACGATTGCCTTCCTCGTTCAGCGCAATTCCGGAGATCAGGTCGATCAATTCGCCCAGCATCACCTTATTGAGCGCAGGACGGGCGTAGTCCTTGGGTAGCACGCCCTTAAGCGACTCATTATCCTTCTCGATGGCACGCATTGCGTCATCAATCATCGTGCCGACGGAGGGGAGCTTGGCATTGGCCTGCAAGTGCGACCAGCGTGCCTCCTTCGGCACCCAGAATACGTTGTCCGCGAGGTATTCGTCCTTGTCCTCGGCCGCCTGCGTGTCTTCAGCCAACAGGGCTTCGTGCCTAGCCTCGAAAGCGTCTGAGATGTACTTCAGGAAAATGAGCCCGAGCGCGACGTGCTTGTAGTCGGAGGGCTCCATGTTGCCGCGCAGCTTGTCAGCGGCCTTGAAGAGCTCAGCCTCGAAGCCGAGGTTGCCTCCATTACCGTTTTTGCGCGTTTCGTTTTGTGCCATTCTATTCATTCTAATTTGCGTGATGTCTGCACTACTACAGGACTGGAGTGATGAACTGTGAACAATTATTTTTCTAGGAAAGAGCGAGTTTATTCATTAATTTCCCCCTTGCTGATGTACGGATGGACAGCGTTTCATCCTTCGGACATTTCATGATGTAGTCCGTCCTCCATTTTGTGTTGTAAATGTACGTTGCCTTTGCATTTCCTACCAGCAAATTAAGGTAGACAGCGGCTCGATAAACAGCAGACAGCACCATTAGGGTAGCGCTCAACTAGTGATTTTCGTGCATGGTCTGGAACGGGTTCGTCGACGCAAATTCTTGATTAGGAATTTTGGATCGAAATCGTCACGTTAAAAACCTGTTTCAAAAAGAGCCGCGAGGAGGCTGTTAACTTTTCGGCAAACCTGTTAACCTCGCCAGCTGTAACCACTCGAATGAGGAGATGGGAAAGCCAATTATTGATGACGAACTGTGGGAACTCATCGAACCCTTGCTGCCCCCAGCGAAGCCGAGACGCTTTTGGTCCGACGCGAACGGCACGCCGATCGCGATCATTCTGACCGGCGCCAACCGCGACGACGTCACACAACTGGCACCTCTCATCGAGACTATTCCTCCGATTCGCCGTCGGCGCGCCAGACGGCTGCAAGCCCCAGAGCGCGTCTATGCCGACCGAGCTACGACCACGACAAGTACCGGAGTTTACTGCGCGCCGCCCGCATTCCCACCAAGATCGCCCGCAGACAACCGCACGGCAGCGTGCTTGGGCAAGGTCCGATTGGTAGTCAAGCGCACGCATGCATGGGTGCATGCGTTCCGCAGTCTCCGCGTGCGCTTCGAGCGCCGCACCGACACCCATTAAGCACTCATGCATTTGGCCTGCTGCCTCATCTGCTGGCGCAGCTTCATCGAGCGATCCTCCATTTTAAAATGGGTTCTTAGTCCTTGCCCATCTCGTCACCGAGCTCGCGGCCCCGCGCGGCGGCGGCCTTGATCGCGGTGACGATCTTTTCTTTCACCCCACTGTGCTCCATGCTGGTCAGCGCCGCGTAAGTCGTGCCCCCCTTGGACGTCACCTTCTCGCGCAGCAGCGGCACCGGATCGCTCGATTGCGCCGCCAGTTGCGCCGCGCCGGTGAAGGTCGCCAGCGCCAGCTGCCTGCCCTGCTCTTCCGACAAGCCCAGCTCCAGCGCGGCCTGCTGCATCGCTTCGATGAAGTAGAACACGTAGGCCGGACCGCTGCCCGACACCGCCGTCACCGGATCGATCTGCGCTTCATCGTCCAGCCACACGGTCTGGCCGACCGCTTTCAAAATGCCGTCGGCGGCTTCCTTCTGCCCGGCCGACACGCCATCCATGGCCACCATGCCGGTAATACCCTGGCCGATCAGCGCCGGCGTGTTCGGCATGCTGCGCACGATGGCGCGGTAGCCGCCCAGCCAGCGCGCCAGATCGGCGCCGCGAATGCCCGCCGCGATCGACAGGATCAGCGGCTGCACGCCGGCGATGTGCGGCAGCAGCGCCGCGGCCACTTCACGCATCTGCTGCGGCTTGACCGCCAACACGATCACCTCGGCCGCCCCCACCGCGCCATCAATCGCGCCGGCGGTGCTCACGCCATACTGCTCGCGCAGTTTGGCCAGCGCCGCCGCGTTCGGGTCGACCACGTGAATGCTCGCGCCCTTGTTCGTCAACCCGGCGATCAGCGCCGATGCCATATTGCCGCCACCGATAAATGCAATCTTCATATAGTCCCTTAAGCGTAATTACGTGATCCAAAAATGGCGCTGCCGATGCGCACTATCGTGGCGCCTTCGGCCACTGCGGCGCCAAGGTCGCCCGACATGCCCATCGATAGCGTATCGAGCGCCAGCCCGCCCGCGCGCAGCTGCCCGTACAGCGCGCGCACCTGCGCGAACGCCGCGCGCTGCCGGGCGACATCGGTCTCGGGCTCGGGAATGGCCATCAGGCCGCGCAGGCGCAAGTTGGGCAACTGCGCGACGGCGCGCGCCAGCTCGGCCACCTCGGCCGGCGCGGCGCCGCTCTTGCTGGCCTCGCCGCTGATGTTCACTTGCAAACAGATATTCAGCGGCGCCATCCCCGCCGGGCGCTGCTCCGACAGCCGCTGCGCAATCTTCAGCCGCTCGACCGTGTGCACCCAGTCGAAGTGGGCCGCGATCGGTCTTGTCTTATTGCTCTGGATTGGACCGATGAAATGCCATTCGACGGCCACATCGGGTCGCGCTTTCGCCACAGCGTCGATTTTATCGAGCGCTTCCTGCAAGTAATTTTCGCCGAATGCGCGCTGGCCGGCATCCATCGCGTCGAGCACCGCTTGTGCGGGAAAGGTCTTGGAAACGGCGAGCAGGCATACTTCGTTGCGTGCACGCCCAACCTGTGCGGCGGCAGCGCCAATACTCGCATCGACAGCTTGCAGTTTATCGGTGATTGTGGACATAATGTTTTTTACAGGCAAGTAAGAGGCTGGTTCAACATGGACAGGGCCAGGCGCAGCGACGCAGACAGCGCCCCTGCACGGCAAGGCGCTGCAACAACGCCATGCCCATTTTGAAACGGCCTCTCAGCAGGCGCCCCTACGACGGACAGGAATTATAAATGGACATTTCGGAATTACTCGCATTCTCGGTCAAGAACAAGGCCTCTGACCTCCACCTGTCGTCCGGCCTGCCGCCGATGATCCGCGTGCACGGCGACGTGCGCCGCATTAATCTGCCGCCGCTGGAGCACAAGGACGTGCACGGCATGATTTATGACATCATGAACGACGGCCAGCGCAAGCAGTACGAGG
>CBFGOU010000077.1:0-12558 GCA_965650445.1 uncultured Oxalobacteraceae bacterium
ACCTTTTCTGCTTGCGACAGATCAAGGCCGCGACCGTCGCGGAGATGATCGTGGCGCAGTTCCAGATTGCCGCCGTTGCCAATGAACGTAGCGGCGACACAGGGCGACCCATAGTTGTACTTCGGCGCAAGAATTGCCTCGTGGATGGCATGCAGATCGCGGTTGACGATCGCCGTTTCGCCATCCGGGCCGGTCTCGTAGACGAATAGTTCGAGCTGGTCGGCCAGGTCGCGGGTCAGGTAATTGCGGATGAAGCCGAAGTCATCTTCATCGCGGCAAATGGCGCGCGCCGCCGGCAGTCCGTGGTGGGTGATGATGTGTTCCCACATGGAAAAGCCCAAATGGTAGGGGTTGAGCGACAAAGCCAACTGCTGGCCGCTCGCGACGGGGCGCACGACATCCGAATGCGACTTGATCGCGGCAAGATAAAGGTCGTGCGGTAAGAAGTCGGCTTCGCGCAGTAAACGGGCGTGCCAGTAAGATGCCCAGCCCTCGTTCATGATCTGGCATGAATGGATGGGGTGGAAATAATAGGCTTCCTCGCGCACGGCGAGGAAAATGTCGCGTTCCCAGTCTTCCAGCTCCGGGCTGTAGTGGGCGATGAACCACAGCAGGTCGAATTCGGGATAGGGCGGCACTGGCGGGCGGATGTGTATCTTGGCGGAGGCCATGGGGGCCGGAGCCGCGCTATCGTCCAGGCGGGCGTAGCGCGCGCGGAAGGGATCGACGCCTGGCTCGGCGGGTTGAGCGGCCTGTTCTGGATAGCGCTCACGGTGCAGGGGCTGATTGACGTCGATATGGGTCTCGAGCGCGAGGGCGGCGTCGAGTACGGCTTCGACGCGGGCTTGGCCGTGGCGCTCGAGGGCGCGTTCCAGGCGGTGGGCGCGCGCGGCGCTCTGCTGCAGGATGTTCCCGCCCGCCATGTCAAGGAAGCGGGAAAACAGCTGGTTATTCTTGGCAAAATCGGCATGGCCGAGCACGTGGGCAGTGACCAGCGTGTTTTCGGCCAGCGAATTTTGCTCAAGCAAAAAGGCGTTGCAGGGATCGCCGGGAAACATGACCTCGAAGATGTGCGAGTGCCCCATGTGCTGGCGCACCAGTTGATGCAGGTAGCGGATGCCGAAAGACCAATGACGCATGCGCACGGGTAAGCCATAGACGGCGATCTCCACCATGAAGTTCGACGGTACGAGGTCGAAGTTGACAGGGTAGAAATCGAGCCCCTGTTCGATCGCCAGCCTGGCGAGCCGCTCGGTATAGTCGGCCAGGGTATCGCGCAGCTCGCTCATGGCGCCACCTCAGCGATCTCGTTGTAGCGCGCCTGGGAGAAAAATTTTCGCAACGCGCGCCACACATCCTCGGTGCTCGACAGGGCGTGGCTGGCGACCGCCATGCCCTGGCGTTCCAGGTCGTGAAAGACGCGCCGCATTTCCGTCTCGAGTCCGCGCGGCGCGGTGGGAATGGTTTCGACATAGCCGATGAAGTTAAGCATGCCGGCAAGCTCGGCGAGTGCGCCGCTGGCCGCGCCGCGGTCCTCTGCGAAGTTTTCGCCGTCCGAGGCGTAGAACATATAAAGGTTGTCGCGGGCTAAATGGGCATCGCCGCGGATCAGGTCGAGGGTGAGCCGGAATGCGCTCGAGGCAATGGTGCCACCCATGCCCGATACCTGGAAGAATTCGCTTTCGGAAAACTCCCAGGCGTGGGTGGTATGCGCAATGAAGCGCGTCTGCACTCGCGCGTATTTGCGCCGGATGCCTTGCAGGGCGAAGAAGAAGAATGATTTCGCCAGGCTGCGTTCGGGCTGGGTCATGCTGGCGGACACGTCGATCACAAACAGGATGGTGGCGCTGGTGGTGGGCCGTTGCCGCGTCACCACCTGGCGGAAACGCAGATCTTCGTTGGTGAACGGTACCGGATCGGCCTGGACGGCGCGACGCTTGATGGCTTCCTTGATCGTACGGCGGCGATCAAGCCGCGAGCGGGCTCCATGGCGGTCCCATCCTTCGCGTACCAGTTCGGGATCGTCCATGCTCGGCGTTGTTGTGGGGTGCAGGTCGGGCAGCTTGAATTCTTCCCACACCCAGTCCAGCACATCCTCGATAGGAAACTCGATCATTAGCCGGACCTCGCCCTGGTCGTTGCCACCCGCACCGGTTTCGCCGCTGCCGGAAACGGGGGCCGGGATGAGCGCGTCGCCCGGTTCACCCGGCCCCTGGCCCGCGCCCGTCTGGCTGCGACCGTCGGCCAGACGAAAACGCGCATGTTCGAGCAGGCGCACCGGGACCTGGATAGTGCGGTCCTGCGGGCCGGTAATCAGATCCGGGCCGGCGATCAGGTCGGGCAGATGCTGCTGGACCGCTTCGCGCATCTTTTCGTTGTGGCGCAGCCAGTCGCGGGCGCCGCGCGAGAATAGGTCGTACCATTGGCTGTTAAGGGATTGGCTCACTGTTCGCTCCGCGCCGGCTACTCCTGTGCCAGCAAGGTAGTCACATAATTGAGCGCCTCGCGGGCGCTGTGCGCGTCGTAGCCGTACTCGTCCACGAGTCGCTTTTCGACGGCAGAAATTTTGGTGCGCACTTCGTCGTCTGGCCGCTTGGCTGAACTGACCAGGCGCAGTACGTCCCGGCGCTGGTCGAACAAGTAATGCTGCACCGCGTCGTTGAGTTGAAGATGGCTCTCCAGGCCGAATTTCACGCCGCGTTTGTAGGCTCCCATGGCCTTGCGCACTACTTCCTGCCGGAATGACTGTTTGCCCGATTCCGAGATATGGATTTTTTCCTCCACCGCGCGCAGGAAGCGTTCGTCCGGTCGCCGCTCCTCATTCGTAATGGGGTCCTTGACATAGCGGTTGTCGAGCATGGCTTCGACTTCATCGAGATACTTGTTGAGCAAGTCCTGGGCTTCCTGCTCGAACGACACGAACAGGGCTTTGTGCACGTCTTCCTTGACCCAGCGGTTATAAAAATCCTTTCGTGTCAACACGAGAAAGTCCACCCATTTGCGCTTTTTCTTGGGGTCGATGCGGGCATCGTTCTCGATCGCGTCTTTGAGGGCGAGCAGCACGTCCATGGTCGACAGGCTGCTGCGGTTCGACTGGATGATAGCGTTCGACAAGGCATTGATCACGAAGCGCGGGGATACACCCGCCAAACCCTCGTCGGGCGCCTTGTCCTTTTCCCTGACCCGGCGGATGTCGGCCCGGTTGACGCCGTCAACTTCCTCGTCGGCATGAATGCGGACCTTCTTGATCAGCTCGACTTCCTTGTCGTCGGCATCTTGAATGCGCGAGAGCACGGCAAAGACGGCCGCCGCATGCAGGACATGCGGGTCGAGATGGACGTCGCGGAAGGCGGGGGCGGCCGAGGAAATCAATTTCTTATAGATGCGCGCCTCGTCTCGGTAGTTGAGGGTGTACGGCACCTGGACGATGACCATGCGGTCGAGTAATGCTTCATTCTCGCTTTCCTGCAGAAATTTACGAAATTCCGCCAGATTGGTGTGCGCGAGGATGGTCTCGTCGAGATAAATCAGTGGAAAACGCGAGACCTTGACGTTCTTTTCCTGGGTCAAGGTCAGTAGCAGGTACAGAAATTCGCGCTTGACCTTGAGGATTTCGATCATTTCCAGAACGCCCCGGCTGGCCGCGTACACGGCGCCAGACCAGGACCATGCGCGGGGATCACCTTCGTCGCCGTATTGCGCGACCTTGGACAGGTCCACCGATCCGACCAGATCGGCCAGGTCGGCCGTGGTGGGGTCGTGCGGCGCGTAGGTACCGATAGCGCTGCGCCCGGCTTCGGAAATGAAGAAGCGTTCCACGGGCATCTGCAGGAAATCGCCGCCGAACTGCAGGTCCAGGCGGGTGCGGCAATGCGGGCACAGCTCGCCACTGATGTCGATGCCGTAGGTGTTGCGGCAACTGGCGCGCATGGTGTGCGGGATCAGGTGCAGCGGCGACTCATGCACCGGACATCCGCCGACTGCGTACAGCGCACCGACGTCGGTATGGCTGTATTCTTCCAGCGCGCGCTTGAGGAGGATCACCATGGTCGACTTGCCGCCCGACGGGGGGCCGAGCAGCAGCAGCAGGCGCCTTCCTACTTCCGAGCCGGCCGCGGCCGCCTTGAAATAGTCGATGACACGGTTGATCGCCTGGTCGATGCCGAACAGATCGTCGTCGAACAGCCGGCAGCGCCATTGCTCTCCATCTTCCGTACAGGTGGCGCGGATCATGTCCCAGATATATTGGTGGGAGGTGCGGGCGATGCGCTGCGGATCGGCCGGCAGCACGGTTTCCATGAATTGCGAGAATGGCCCAGCCCAGTGACCGGCGCGATGCTGCTGTGTAAACAGGCTCAGGCTGTCGAGAAATGCATGCTGCTGGGACTGTTCGGTAAGATGGTCGTCGACGATCATTGCCATGTTTCCTCCATGATCAAAGTTCAGGTGCGCATCACCTGTCTCCCGTTCGATCAGTATCAAACCAGCAGGAGGCTCGCCGATGAGGCGCCTCAATGTGCGAGGGTGAACTTTTTCAGCGAACTGCGAGCTCATCCAAAAATCCTTGCCGCCGGCCATCGCCCGTTCAAGGTTCGCTTACGCACAGAGCCGGCCAGTCCTTCGCTCTACGATGGAGTTTTCGCCACGCGCCTATTTCGAGGAATTCCCATGTCCAACCCGACTTCTTCCGGCCAGTTGGCCGAGCTAGCAGCCAAGATCGAATCGGTCCGCTTCGCCATGTTCACCACGATCGACGAGCATGGCCACCTGGTCAGCCGTCCGATGACCAATCAGGCAATGGATGAGGATGGCAATCTTTGGTTTTTCACGTCGAGCAATACCGACCTGTGGGAAAACATTGCCGTGCGGCCGCAGGTAAATGTTGCCTTTTCCGAGCCCGAGAACCATCTCTATGTTTCCGTCAGCGCGGCAGCCGAGCGGGTGGTTGACCGCAGCAAAATCACGCAGTTGTGGAACGCAGCCGTGCAAGCCTGGTATCCGCACGGCCCAGATGATCCGCATGTGATGCTGATCAAGGTGGTGCCGCATGCGGCCGAATACTGGGATTCAAATGGCAACGCCATGGTCCAACTGTTCAAGATGGCCAAAGCGGTCCTGACCGGCACCACGCCTGATGGCGGCGAGCACGGCAAGATCAGGATGTAAGCCCTTGAACAGCCAGGGCGCGGCAGGGCGCGAGAAGGAGCAGCTGGCACGGCTGGTGTTCATGCGCCGTGTCGCTACCGGTTTGCTCGTTGCAATGGCTGTGGTGTTCGTTGGTGCGCGCCTTTTGCAGGGGCGACATGCCGCGTTCGCCTATATTGCCGCGTTCGCGGAAGCGGCAATGATCGGTGCCCTGGCAGACTGGTTTGCCGTGACGGCCTTGTTCCGCCACCCGTTCGGGCTGAAGATTCCGCACACGGCGATCATTCCGTCGAATAAGGAACGCATTGGGGAGAATCTAGGCAATTTTTTAGAACAGAACTTCATGAGTGTAGAGGTGGTGCGGGCAGAACTTGAACGCTTCGACTTCGCCGGCGCCGCGGCCGCGTGGCTGACCCAGCCCGACAACGCCAGGACCATCAGCGTGCAGCTTACCCGGGCGCTGCCGACGGTACTGCAAATGGTGGACGACAAGGAGGCGGCGCGCTTCATGCGCGATGCCTTGTCGGGCTCGCTGGAGGGCGTCAGGCTCGCGCCGCTGCTGTCGCGGCTGTTGTCCGTGCTCGTGGCAGGTGGCCAGCATACGGTATTGCTGGAGCGTTTGCTGAGCTACATCGCCGGGGCGCTGGATGAGCATCGTCCGTACATCCGGCAGAAGGTGCATGAGCACAGTCCGCGCTGGATACCGAAAGTGATCGATGAAAAATTCTATGAACGCTTGATGGAGGGAGTGCACGACACACTGGACGATATCCGCAGCGAAGACGGTCAATGGCGTAGCCGCTTTCAGGAGGCGACCGACGAGCTGATCGACAAACTGGCCACCTCGGAGGAGTACGAACGAAAACTGCAGGAGTTGCTCAAGAATAGCCTTGGCCATCCCCTGTTCCGGCGTTACGTCCATCACGTGTGGATCGATGTACGTGCGCGCCTGGAAGGGGATGCCCGTTCGGATGATTCACGCATCGCCGCGCATCTGGAGCAGGCGCTCGGGGCTTTGGGGCGCGCGCTGGAGCGCAGCCCGGCGGTGCAACTGCGCATCAACGAGGCGCTCCGCAGCTTTGGGGCGCATGCCATCGTGTCGCGGCGGGACGTGATTGTGTCTCTGGTGCGCCGGGTTATCCGCAGCTGGGACGCGGAGACGATTTCGCGCAAGGTCGAGCTGCACGTGGGGCGTGATCTGCAATATATCCGCATCAACGGCACCGTGGTCGGCGGAGTGGTGGGATTGTTGTTGCATATGGTGTCGCGCGCGCTCTGAATGTGCGCCATCGATGGGAAGAGCGGTGCGGCTCGCGGTACGGACCATGGGGCGTGAGGTCGAGAGAAGATGGGACGCTGCAGGGTGTCTGCGGGAATCGGTCGGTTGGCGTCTCACCATTGGGCAGCGCGCGACACATGCGGCATGGGCGGAGTTTGTGTCATGCAACAATAATGGTAAGATGGGCATCTCCGTTCGCCGGCACACTGCTCTGAAAACCTCCTCGCATCCCGAACAAATCGACCTGCTTCCTTACGTGGGCAAGTGGCTATTGCTTGCAACGCTAGTGGCACTGCTCGCCGGCACCGCCTCCGCGCTGTTTCTGGTGGCGCTCGACCTGGCCACCGTTGCCCGCGTGGCGCACCCATGGCTGATTGCCTTGCTGCCGCTGGCCGGATTCGCGGTGGGGTGGATTTACCTCAAACTGGGCAAAGATGTTGAAGCCGGCAACAATTTGCTGATCGACGAAATTCACGACCCCAAGAAAATCATTCCGGTGCGTATGGCGCCGCTGGTATTGGGCAGCACGGTGGTATCCCATTTGTTCGGCGCGTCGGTCGGCCGCGAAGGTACGGCAGTGCAGATGGGCGGCGCCCTTGCCGATCAGCTGACCGGAATTTGTCGTCTGGACCCGCAACAGCGCCGTCTGGTCATTATGGCCGGCATCTCGGCCGGCTTCGCGTCCGTGTTCGGCACGCCATTGGCCGGCGCCATTTTCGGACTGGAAGTGCTGGCGCTGGGACGCATGCGCTACGACGCGATCCTGCCGTGCATTGTCGCCGCCGTGCTGGCCGACCAGGTCGGCTTACTCTGGGGCATTCATCACACCCATTACGCGGCGCCGCTGGTCCCGCATATCGGCGTCTGGACGCTGACGGCCACCTTGCTGGCGGGTGTCCTGTTCGGTCTGGTGGGAATGCTGTTTGCGAACGCCACGCACGGCTTGTCGGCGTTCATGAAGAAGCGCATCGCCTATGCGCCGCTGCGCCCGGCCATTGGCGGCAGCCTCGTCGCCCTGGCAGTGTTTGCTCTGGGTACGCAACGCTACATCGGCCTGGGCATACCCACGATTGTCGAAGCGTTCCAGCAGCAACTCCCCGCCTGGGACTTCGCCGGCAAAATGGCCTTTACCATCGCCTCGCTCGGCAGCGGATTCTAGGGCGGCGAGGTAACCCCATTGTTCTATATCGGCGCTACCCTGGGCAATGCGCTCGCCCCGCTGCTGCAGCTGCCTTTCGGTATGCTGGCCGCCTTGGGATTTGTTGCCGTGTTCGCCGGTGCGGCCAATACGCCACTGGCATCGACCGTCATGGCCATCGAATTGTTTGGCCCGGAAATCGGCCCCTACGCCGCCATTGCCTGCGTCATCAGTTACCTGTTTTCCGGACACACCGGCATCTACCGCGCCCAGCGCATTGGCCACGGAAAGCACTGGCGCCCGGTGCCCGAAGGCGTGCGGCTGGGTGAATTGCACAGCTATCGTCAGCGCGACGATGATGCGGGCGGCAACGCCCCGCCACCCGTCTAAACCCCTTGCAAGCCTAGCGCCTTGGCGTGGCGGCGCAGAAACGCCAGATGCGCCGCGCGCGTCGCCGGTCCGCTATACGGCAGGATCGTCCACAGCTCGCTGGCCTGCATGCTCTTGCCGGGGGCGACGGTGCGGTAGGGCGCGTGCACCTCCATTTCCAGCAGTCCCTTGCTCATATCCGCAGGCTGATAGTCGTTGTACAGCTCGATCTGGCCCTGGTCAGGATGAATTGCCGAGCGCGGCTGATGGGCGAACTGGATGATCAATGCCTGCCCGCCATGAAAACCTGCCATCCAGCCGTGCGCCGGCTGCAGGAATACTTTCCCATTGCGCGCCGCCATCCCGGGCGCCGGGGGCGGCATATCCAGCGAGAAAATTCTGTCCGCGAGGGTGTAGGTCAGCGGTGCGATCCCGGGTTTGTCGTCGATGGCTTGGATGCGCACGTCGGCAGCCCGGGCGACCGGCACGTACACATGGGTGTCGGCATGCGTGCGGGTATTGAACCAGATATCCCAGGCGACATTCTTGTCGCGCCGGTTGGCGGCGCTAACGTCCAGCTGCAAACTGTTGGGCTTGCCCGGGACCAGCGCAAAGCGCTTGCTCAGCTGTAGTCCCGAGACCGGACTGGCCGGGCTGTCGACCACCAGCTCGCTTGAAGTCTTTTTTGCCAGTGCATAAGCTGCCAGGCTCAGGTAAGGATCGGGTGGCCAGTTGGCGTGCTCATCCGCCCGTTGCCGGTTGACTTCTTGATGTGTCCACCATTGCTTTTGCGGGCCGACCCAGATTTCATGACCGAGATACCCGACATTGCCGGACTGCGCGTCGACTTTGTCGGCCGGATTGCCGGCCGATGCATCGAAGCGCAGGAAGTTGGGCTGGCCGGCCAGCGAGAACGACAACAGCCTGCCGCCGATGGCGTCGGTCAAGGTGGCGGACACGGTGCCGTTGTCGAGCTGGTGAACGGGGAGTTGGGCATGGGCCCCGATGGACAAGAGTGCAGCGGGAAGGGCGACCGCCAGACTAGCCAAGGTAGCGTTAGGTGAAATAGACATGGAAGCCGGAAGGGGTTGGACACCCCGGCTTTGTAACACAGCGAAAGACCCTGAGGCAAGGATATTTGGAACGCTTTCCAAACTGTGGACATGAGATCGCAATTCATCACGGCGTCACATTTCCTATTTATTATGCGCAACTATTCCTGTAGCTGGTTGAATGAAATGATAAATAGGCAAGAGATGATGCGCGTCGAACCGGAGCCGCTGCGCCATACCGCGTATCCGCGCCTGGTCGTCCCCGAACCGGTCGATATGCCATTGCGCGCGCAATTGCTCGACATTGTGCAGCACGCCCGCCTGACGGCGCTGCTTCAGCCCATCGTCCACATGAGCGACGGCACGATCCTCGGTTATGAGGGCTTGATCCGGGGACCGTCCGACAGCGTGCTGCACTCTCCGCTGAGCCTGTTCAAGGCGGCGCGGGCGAACGGCATGGAAGTGGAGGTCGAGCATCTGTGCCGGCGCGTGGTGATCCGCCGCTTCGCCGAGCTCGGCTTACCGGGAAAGCTGTTCCTGAATGTCAGCCCGGAATGCCTGCTGCGGCGCGACGCCCGCCATGGCCAGACCATGCAGCTGATCCGCGAACTGGGCATCGACCCCGGACGGGTCATCGTCGAGCTCACCGAAAACCAGCCGACCTACGACTACGTACTCATGCGCGAGGCAGTGCGGCATTACCGCGACATGGGGTTCGAGATTGCCATCGATGACCTGGGGGAGGGCTTTTCCAGCCTGCGCCTGTGGTCGGAACTGCGGCCGGAGTATGTCAAGGTCGATATGCATTTCATCCAGGGCATCAATCACGATCCCGTGAAACTGCAGTTCGTGCTCTCGATCCAGGAAATTGCCGAACGTTCCGGCACACGCGTCATCGCCGAAGGTATCGAAACCGAGGCGGAGCTGCTGGTATTGCGCGATCTCGGGGTCGGCTTCGGCCAGGGCTATCACCTGGGGCGTCCCAGCCCCAAGCCAGCCCATGCCATCAGCAGCGACATTGCCGAGACTTTGCGCGGCAATGCCATTTCCATCTATCCCCAGGACAAGCATCCGGAACAGCATATGGCGATCCACAAGTTGCTGCGGGTGGCCCAGGCCTACCCGCCCACCTTGAGCAATAACGAGCTGTACGATATTTTCATGGCGGACAGCGCCTTGCAGGTGGTGCCGATTGTGGACGACGGTAAGCCGCTCGGCCTGGTCAGCCGCTATGTCATGATCGACCACTTCGCGCGCCCCTACCAGCGCGAACTGTACGGCAAGCGCTCCTGCACGGCCTTCATGGATGCCGATGCGATCATCGTCGACAAGAATTTGTCGCTGCAAGCGCTCGGCGTCAGCATGGCCCAGGGCGACGCCCACCACCTGGCCAACGGGTTTATCGTGACGGAGGAAGGGCGCTACCTCGGCATGGGCACCGGCCACGACCTGATGCGCGAAATCACGCAATTGCAGATCACCGCGGCGCGCTACGCCAACCCGCTGACCCAGTTGCCGGGCAATGTGCCGATCAACGAGCATATCGAGCGCCTGTTGGCGAGCGGCGCGCCATTCTGGGCCTGTTACTGCGACCTCGACCATTTCAAGCCCTACAACGACGTGTACGGCTACCGCAAGGGCGATGACGTGATTCAGCTGGTGGGCAGCATTCTGGCCGCCAATCTCGATCCCAACCGCGACTTCCTGGGGCACATCGGCGGCGACGACTTCATGATCCTGTTTCAAAGCGAAGACTGGGAAACCCGCTGCACCGAAGTGCTGGCCCAGTTCGAGCGGGCGGTGGGCGGCCATTACGTGGACGACGACCGCGCACGCGGCGGTTTTTTAAGCGAGGACCGGCAAGGCAAACCGGTGTTCTTCCCTTTGATGACCTTGTCGCTGGGCGTCGCACGCGTCCCGGCGGGGCGCTTTGGCTCGCACCACGACATCGCCAGCGCCGCCACCGCGGCCAAGTCGCAGGCCAAAAAGACCGCCGGCAACAGCCTGTTCCTCGATCGGCGTACGGGCTGACTCAACAAAAAAGCCGTTCAGTGTCGGCTGAACGGCTTTTGGTGGCAAGGCTGGGACGGATCAGTCTTCCCGGCGCAAATGCGGGAACAGCAATACGTCGCGGATGTTCGGCGAATCGGTGATGAGCATCATCAGGCGGTCGATGCCGATGCCGCAGCCGCCCGCCGGCGGCATGCCGTATTCGAGCGCGCGGATGTAGTCGGCGTCGTAATACATGGCTTCCTCGTCGCCCGCATCCTTGGCCGCGACCTGCGCCAGGAAGCGCGCCGACTGGTCTTCCGCGTCGTTGAGCTCGGAAAAACCGTTGGCGATTTCGCGTCCGACGATAAACAGCTCGAAACGCTCGGTAATGCCCGGCACGGTATCGGATGCGCGCGCCAGCGGCGACACTTCAGCGGGATAATCGATGATGTAAGTCGGCTCCCACAGCTGGGCTTCGGCAGTTTCTTCAAACAGCGCCAGTTGCAGCGCGCCCAGGCCGGCGTTGGCGAAGGGCTTGACCCCGAATTTCAGCAGTTCAGCCTTGATGAATTCGGCATCGCCCAGCTGCTCGCTGGTGTAGTGCGGCGCGTATTTATTGATCGCACCGACGATGGTCATGCGGTGGAAGGGCTTGGACAGGTCCAGCTCACGCCCGCCGTAAGTCAGTTGCGCGGTGCCATGCGCATCGACCGCGGCCTGGCGGATCACCGCTTCGGTGAAGTCCATCAGCCACTTGTAATCGGTGTAGGCCGCGTAGAACTCCATCATCGTAAATTCCGGGTTGTGGCGAATCGACACGCCCTCGTTGCGGAAGTTGCGGTTGATTTCGAACACGCGGTCAAAGCCGCCCACCACCAGCCGCTTCAGATACAGCTCGGGCGCGATGCGCAGGTACATTTCCATGTCGAGCGCATTGTGATGGGTGACGAAGGGCTTGGCCGAAGCCCCGCCCGGAATCACGTGCAGCATCGGGGTTTCGACTTCCATGAAGCCGTTCTTTTCCATGAAGCGGCGGATCGACGACATCGCGGCGGTACGCGCCTTGAAGGTGCGGCGCGTTTCTTCGTTCATGATCAGGTCGACATAGCGCTGGCGGTACTTGGTCTCCTGGTCGGCCAAGCCGTGGAACTTGTCGGGCAGCGGACGCAGCGACTTGGTAATCAGGCGCAAGGTCGTCACCTTCACCGTCAGCTCGTCGGTCTTGGTCTTGAACAGTGTGCCTTCCACGCCCAGGATATCGCCCAGGTCGTAATGGTGCAGCGCGGCCATGGCTTCTTCGCCGGTCAGGTCGAGCGTGGCGTAAATCTGGATGCGGCCATCGGCGCGTGCGCCCGACGAATCCTGCAGGGTCGCAAACGCGGCTTTCTTGCCGGCTTCGCGCTTGAGCATCATGCGCCCGGCCAGCACCACCGTTACCGGCGTCGCTTCGAGCTCTTCGCGCGTGCTCGCGCCATATTGCGCATGCAGGCCGGCGGCGTTGTGCTGCGGACGGAAATCGTTCGGGAAGGCCACGCCTTTCTCGCGGATGGCGGCCAGCTTGGCGCGGCGCTCGCTGATGATCT
>CBFGOU010000078.1:0-12311 GCA_965650445.1 uncultured Oxalobacteraceae bacterium
CTGTGCAAGGCCGCGCGCTTGCGCTACCAGCATAACGACATGGCCGACCTGGAAGCGCAGCTGCAGGCGGCCGGCGGGGCGCGCCACAAGGTCATCGCGACCGACGGCGTGTTTTCCATGGACGGCACCATCGCCCAGCTGGACAAGATCTGCGCGCTGGCCGACCGCTACGGCGCCCTCGTCATGATCGACGAGTGCCACGCCACCGGCTTCATGGGCAAGACCGGGCGCGGAACGCACGAGCACCACAACGTCGTGGAACGCGTCGACATCATCACCGGCACGCTCGGCAAGGCGCTGGGCGGGGCCATGGGCGGCTTTACGGCCGGGCGCAAGGAAGTCATCGACACCCTGCGCCAGAAGTCGCGCCCCTATCTGTTTTCCAATTCGCTGGCCCCGTCCATTGCCGGCGCCTCGCTGGCCGTGCTCGAACGCCTGTCGCACTCGACCGAACTGCGCGACCGCCTGCACGAAAACGCCGCCTACTTCCGCGAGCAGGTGCAGCGTCTGGGCTTCACCATCAAGCCGGGCACCCATCCGGTGATCCCGGTGATGCTGTTCGAAGCGCCGGTCGCGCAGCGTTTCGCCGCCCGCATGTTCGAACTGGGCGTGCTGTTGTCCGGCTTTTTCTATCCTGTGGTGCCGATGGGGCAGGCGCGCGTGCGCGTGCAGCTGTCGGCGGCGCACACCCGCGAGCAGCTCGACACCGTGCTGCGCGCCTTCGAGCAGGCCGGTCACGAGCTGGGCATCCTGCACTAAGAACGTTTCACAAGAACAGATGGGACCCCGACATGGAACGCATTCTCGTCATAGGCGCCAACGGGCAGATCGGCAGCGAACTGGTGGAGGCGCTGGCGCGTCGCCATGACGTCATCGCCGCCGATATCGGTGCCGGCAATGTGCATAAGGCCGCGCGCTACCTGCCGCTCGACGTGCTTGACCGCACCCGTATCGCCAGACTGGTGGCCGATGAAGGCATCACCCAGATCTATCAGCTGGCGGCGCTGCTGTCGGCCACCGGCGAAAAGCTGCCGCTCAAGGCCTGGCACCTGAACATGGACGGCCTGCTCAACATCCTGGAAGTGGCGCGCGAGCGCAATGAAGCCGGCAAGCCGCTGCGGGTGTTCTGGCCATCGTCGATCGCCGCTTTCGGGCCGCATACCCCGAACCAGGCCACGCCCCAGCATGCGGTCATGGACCCGGCCTCGATCTACGGCATCAGCAAGCTGGCCGGCGAACGCCTGTGCGAGTACTACTTCCATCGGTACGGCGTCGACGTGCGCAGCATCCGCTATCCCGGCATCATCAGCTACAAGTCGCCGCCGGGCGGCGGCACCACCGACTACGCCATCGCCATCTTCCATGCGGCCCTGCGCGGCGAGCGTTACGACTGCTTCCTCGGCCCCCAAACGACGCTGCCGATGATCTACATGCCGGACGCGATCCGCGCCACCATCGAACTGATGGACGCACCGGCCGAGCGCATCACCATCCGTTCGTCGTACAACGTGGCCGGAGTCTCGTTCAGCCCTGGCGAGCTGGCCGAAGCCATTAGCGCGCACCTGCCTGACTTTACGATCCGCTATCAGCCCGACGAGCGCCAGGCCATCGCCGCCAGCTGGCCGCACAGCATCGACGACAGCCAGGCCAGGGCCGACTGGGGCTGGAAGCCGCGCATCCAGCTGCCCGAACTGGTGGCCGACATGCTCGAGAACGTCACCGCCATCCAGCCTGCCTGAGGAGCCACCATGGACATGAGCGTCTTCGATCTGTTCAAGATCGGCATCGGGCCGTCCAGTTCCCATACCGTGGGGCCGATGGTGGCGGCGCGCCGCTTCCTGGTCGAATGCGGCCCGCTCGAAGAGGCGTCCGGCATCGAAGTGGCACTTTACGGATCGCTCGCCCTGACGGGAGTGGGGCACGGCACCGACAAGGCCATCGTCCTCGGCCTCATGGGCGAAACCCCGCAAGGCGGGGACCCTGGACAGGTCGACGACAAACTGGCCGAGGTGGCACTGGACGGCGCCATCAGGCTGCTCGGCGTGAAGGAAGTGCCGTTCAGCCCGAAAACCAGCCTGGTGTTCCACAAAACCGAATCGCTGCCCGAGCACCCCAACGGCATGCGCTTCACGCTGATGCGGCAGGACGGCAGCCGCGCCGAGCGCGTGTTCTATTCAGTCGGCGGCGGCTTTATCCGCGCCGAAGGCGAGACCGGCCATGGCGGCGGCGACTGCGCCAGGCCGCTGCCATACCCGTTCGACACCATGGCCGAGCTGCTCGCGCATGGCGACGCGAGCGGCCTGTCGATCCCGCGCATGCTGCGCGCGAACGAATGCACGCGCATCAGCGAACAGGACCTCGATGCAGGGCTGGACCGGATCTGGAAGGTCATGAGCGCCTGCATCGCCCATGGCCTGGTCACTGAAGGGCAGCTGCCCGGTGGCCTGAACGTCAAGCGCCGCGCCGCCAGGCTGTGGAAACAGGCAGTGGACGCGCGCGATGGCGACAACCGCGCCAATGACCTGCCGCACGATGCCGTGCACCAGGTCAGCCTGTACGCGATGGCGGTGAACGAGGAAAACGCCGCCGGCGGGCGCGTGGTCACGGCGCCGACCAACGGCGCGGCCGGCATCATCCCGGCGGTGCTGCGCTACTACGTCGAGGACTGCAAACCGACCGAACCGGTGTGCGGCGTACGCGACTTCCTGCTGACGGCGGCCGCCATCGGCATGCTGTGCAAAAAGAACGCCTCGATCTCGGGCGCCGAAATCGGCTGCCAGGGCGAAGTCGGCGTGGCCTGCGCGATGGCCGCGGCAGGCCTGGTCGCGGCATTGGGCGGGACCAATTCGCAGACCGAAAACGCCGCCGAAATCGGCATCGAACACCACCTCGGCATGACTTGCGACCCGATCGGCGCTCTGGTGCAGATTCCCTGCATCGAGCGTAACGGCATGGGTGCGATCAAGGCCATCACCGCAGCATCGCTGGCCCTGAAAGGCGACGGCACGCATTTCGTCAGCCTGGACAACGTCATCGAAACCATGCGCCAGACCGGCGCCGACATGCAGGCCAAGTACAAGGAAACCTCGCTCGGCGGGCTGGCGGTGCATGTCGTGACGGTCAATCACGCTGCCTGCTAGTTCAGCATATATAATAATGGTCTGATCGCATTGGTTTGCTCCCGCTTCACGCTCAAAACGGACTTTTCTCAGCTATGCATTACGTGTCTACCCGCGCCGCCAAGTCGGACGCTTCGCAAGTTCCCCAACAATTTTCCGATATCCTGCTGGGCGGCCTGGCGCCGGACGGCGGCCTGTACCTGCCGGCGGAATATCCGCAGGTGACCGGGGCGGAACTGGACGCGTGGCGCAAGCTGTCGTATGCCGACCTGGCCTACGAGATCCTGCAAAAATTCGCCACCGACATCCCTGAACAAGACCTGCGCGCACTGACCAAAAAGACCTACACCGCCGAGGTGTACCGCAATGCGCGCAACGGCGAATCCGCCGCCGAGATCACTCCCCTGCGCGTGCTGGAGAAAGATGGCGGCAAGACCCTGCTGCTGCAGGCGCTGTCGAACGGCCCGACCCTGGCCTTCAAGGACATGGCCATGCAGCTGCTGGGGAACCTGTTCGAGTACACGCTGGCCAAGACCGGAGCGGAACTGAATATTTTCGGCGCCACCTCGGGCGACACCGGCAGCGCCGCCGAGTACGCCATGCGCGGCAAGAAGGGCATCCGCGTGTTCATGCTCTCGCCGCACAAGAAAATGAGCGCCTTCCAGACCGCGCAAATGTTCAGCCTGCAGGACCCGAACATCTTCAACATCGCCGTCGAAGGCGTGTTCGACGATTGCCAGGACCTGGTCAAGGCGGTCTCGAACGACCTGCCATACAAGGCCCGCCAGAAGATCGGTACCGTCAATTCGATCAACTGGGCCCGTGTCGTGGCGCAGGTGGTGTACTACTTCCGGGGCTACCTGGCGGCCACCACCGACAACAGCCAGAAGGTCTCGTTCACGGTCCCGTCGGGGAACTTCGGTAACATATGCGCCGGCCACATCGCCCGCATGATGGGTCTGCCGATCGCGAAACTGGTCGCCGCCACCAACGAAAACGACGTGCTCGACGAATTCTTCCGCACCGGCGTGTACCGCGTGCGCAAGTCGGCCGAGACCTATCACACCAGCAGCCCGTCGATGGACATCTCGAAAGCGTCCAACTTCGAGCGCTTCGTCTACGACCTGGTCGGGCGCGACGCCGAGCGCGTGCGCAAGCTGTTCCACAAGGTCGAGACCGAAGGCGGCTTCGACCTGTCCGGCAAGCCGGGCAGCGATGGCGACGAATTCAAGCTGGTGGCGCAGTATGGCTTCCTGTCGGGTAAATCGACCCACGCCGACCGCGTCGCCACCATCCGCGACGTGCAGGACGACTACGACGTCACCATCGACACCCATACCGCGGACGGCGTCAAGGTCGCGCGCGAGCATCTGGAAGCGGGCGTGCCGATGATCGTGCTGGAAACCGCGCTGGCCGCCAAGTTCAACGAAACCATTCTCGAAGCGCTCGGCACCGATGCGCCGCGCCCGGACGGCTTCGAGAACATCGAAGCGCTGCCGCAGAAATTCGTGGTCATGCCGGCCGACGTCGAGAAGATGAAGGCCTACATCGCCACCAACACGGGGCTGTAAGGCGATGGGCATGCTGTCGGTAAGCGAGGCGCTCGACTTCCTGCTCAAGGCCGCGCGCCCGGTCGGCGACACCGAAACGCTGCCGACGCTCAATGCCAACGGCCGTGTACTGGCCCAAGCGCAGGCCTCGACCATCAACGTGCCCTCGGCCGACAACACGCAGATGGACGGTTATGCCGTGCGCGCCGCCGACTGCGCCGGCGGCAACGCCACCCTGGTGGTCAGCCAGCGCATTCCGGCGGGGCAGGTGGGCCAGTTCCTCGCGCCCGGCCATGCGGCGCGCATTTTCACCGGCGCCCTGATTCCCGAAGGCGCCGATGCGGTCGTCATGCAGGAGCAGTGCGAGACCACGCCGCCCAACTTCGTCACCATCAAGCACACGCCCAAGGCGGGCGAATGGATACGCCGTACCGGCGAAGACATCGTCGCCGGCGGCGTGATCCTGACCGCCGGCACGCGCCTGCGCGGGCAGGAGCTTGGCCTTGCTGCCTCGGTCGGACTGGCCAGCCTGCCGGTCGTGCGGCGCCTGCGGGTTGCTGTGTTCTTCACCGGCGACGAGCTGGCCATGCCGGGCGAGCCGCTGGCGCCGGGCGCCATCTACAATTCGAACCGCTTCACCCTGCGCGGCCTGCTCGAAAACCTCGGCTGCGTCATTACCGATTTCGGCATCGTGCCCGACACGCTGGAAGCGACCCGGCAAACCCTGCGCGACGCCGCGCGCGAGAATGACCTGATCATCACCTCGGGCGGCGTGTCGGTGGGCGAGGAAGACCATATCCGCCCGGCCGTGCAGGCCGAAGGGCGCCTGAACATGTGGCAGATCGCCGTCAAACCCGGCAAGCCGCTGGCCTTTGGCGAAATCGATAAGGACGCCGGTTCGGCGTTCTTTCTCGGCCTGCCAGGCAATCCCGTGTCCAGCTTCGTGACCTTCCTGCTGTTCGTGCGCCCGTTCATCCTGCGCCTGCAGGGCGTGCGTGGCGATGTCGCCCCGCGCAGCTTTGCCCTGCGCGCCGATTTCGACTGGACCAAAGCGGACCGCCGCAACGAGTTCCTGCGCGCGCGCATCAACGCCGACGGCGGGCTGGATCTGTTCCCGAACCAGGGTTCCGGGGTGCTGACCTCGACCGTGTGGGGCGACGGCGTGATCGACAATCCGCCCGGCCAGCCGATCGCGCGCGGCGACATGGTGCGTTTCATCCCCTTTACCGAAATGCTCAACTAGATTCCATGAAGATTTCGCTGCGATTTTTTGCCAGCGTGCGCGAAGCGCTCGGCACCTCGGAAGAATCGGTCGTCCTGCCCGAGGACGTGCGCAGCGTCGGCGCCGTGCGCGCCTACCTGGCCGGGCGCGGCGGGGTGTGGGCCGAAGCGCTGGCCGGCGATCGTCCGCTGCGCATGGCCTTCAACCACGTCATGTGCGAGCCGGACACGGCGCTTGCCGAGAATGGCGAAGTGGCGTTTTTCCCGCCGGTTACTGGCGGATAAGCTGACGCGTGTGTAGAGGTGCAGTGACAATTGGATAAATTTGACGATAGGACAACGGGATATAATGCCCGATTGTCCCGTCGCCGTACCCATGTGGCGGGCTCGTTACCTTCACTTTTTGAGCCTGAAGTTTCATGAACAGCAAATTTTCGCTAGCCTTACCTCGCCGTCTTCGGCTCGCCCTCGCGGCGGCCGCCTTGCTGGCGCTGGCCGCATGCGGCGGTGGCGGATCGGATGTGGCGCCAAACAGCCCGCTTCCTTCGCAGCCGACCGTGCCGGCGCCCAATCCGGAACCAGCACCGTCACCAGCACCTGCGCCTGCGGGGCCGGTGCCGGCGATCTCCGCCCAGCCATCCAGCGTGACCGCAGCCAGCGGCGCACCAGCGACTTTCTCCGTCACCGCGACCGGCGACGCATCGCTGCGCTACCAATGGCTGCGCAACGGCGTGCCGGTGCCACAGGCGGTGCAGGCCAGTTATACCGTGACGGCCAGCGCAAACGAGGATGGCGCGATCTACCGCGCCATCGTCCAGAATGCTAACGGCGAGGTGCGCAGCAATGCGGCCGCGTTGCGCTTGGCCGGCTCCGGGCAGCGCAAGATGATCGGTGCGATCGACCAGTCGAATCTGGACTTTGCGACGTTTTCCTCTTACTACACCGGCGTGGCGTTTGCGCCATCTGGCGAGCTGCTTCTGAATATCAACGATGGCGCGGCCAGCGTGCGGCGGCTTAGCGGAAGCACTCTGGCGACCATCGGGACCTTCGCCGGCTGCTTCTCGACAGTCGGCATGGTGGCGGACCGTTTCGGCAATACCTATATGGCGTGCGGGCAGGCGGTGCTGCGCGTCGCCAGCAATGGCGCCGCGTCCGTCTTCGCCGGCAGCGTCGCTGAAGGGGGCAACGTGGACGGCATAGGAAGCGCCGCCCGCTTCGGCATGCTGAGCGCAATTGCCATCGGACCCGATGGCACGCTGTATATCGGCGACGACATCAACCACAACGTGCGCAAGATCGATGTCAACGGTACGGTGTCGACACTGGCAGGATCGCCGACGACGAGCCGCGCCGACGGCGTCGGCAGCGCTGCGGGCTTCTATGCCATCAACGGACTGGCGGTCGACGCCCAAGGCAATGTGTACGCGAGCGACAGTTTCGCGATTCGCCGGATCACCGCGGCCGGGGCTGTCAGCACGATCGCGGGCAGCCTCACTGAGTCGGGCGAGCGCGACGGTCCGGCCATGACGGCGCGGTTTAATAATCCGGCCGGGTTGGCGTTCGACAGCACGGGCAACCTGTTCATCGTCGACTCCCAGAACCGCACCGTGCGCAAGCTTGGCACGGACGGCCAAGTCTCGGTCTTCGCCGGCAACAGCGCGGCCCTGGAGCGGCGCGACGGCACCGGCAGCCAAGCCGGCTTCTCCTATCCCAAGGAATTGGCGATCGATGCCGCCAACCAGTTGTATGTGATCGAGGGGCACAATGCGATCCGCCGCATCACCCCGGCAGCCGTGGTCAGCACGCCGTTCGCGCTGCACCAGCAGTCCAGCGCGGCCGGCTTTAGCGACGGCTCGGACACTGCGCGCTTCAGCGAACCCGGTGGCCTGTCGGCCGACATGGCCGGCAACCTGTATGTGGCCGACGTGATCAACAATGCCGTGCGCAAGGTTTCCCCGTCCGGCGTGGTCACCACCATGGCGAGCGGCACTGCGGCGCGGCGCGAATACTATGGCAGCCTCCTGAGCGTCAGCGCGGGTGTCGATGGCAGCGTCTACGCCGCTGGCGCGAGCGCTTTCAGGATAGACGCGAACGGCGTCGTGACGCAGCTGTCCGTGCCGAAGTTCACCGATTGGGCCACTTCACCCTACGCCACATTCATCAGGAATATCGCTGCGGACCGCAGTGGCAACCGTTATGAGGTGATCGAGGAACGCGCCGACTCCGGCTGCGGTGGCTTTAACGGGTGCCCCGATTACGTGCGCCACACGCTGCGCAAAGTCAGCGCGGACGGCACGACGCGCGACTGGCGCGGGGCGGACGTGCCGGCCAAGGCCGCCTCATCGGCGGACTGGTCCATATGGGCGGTGGTCACCGACCCGGCCGGCAACCTGTATCTATCGGAAACAACGACCAATGCGATCTGGAAGCTTGCGCCGGACGGGGTATGGTCGCTGTTCAGCGGCACGAAGCAGAAAGCCGCGCCGGCCCTGGCGGCCGATGCCCAAGGCAATGTGTACGCACTCGACACGGGCACCTACTTTGCCACGATCCGCAAGATCACACCCGACGGCAAAGTCACCACGCTGGCTGGAGACGCCGATTTTCCGCGGTTGTATCTGCGTACCAGTCAACGCAACGTACCAGCGATCGCGATCGACGCCGACAACCGCCTGTGGGTCACCCAGGGCGATGCGGTAATCCGGATCGAGCAGCCCTGACCGCACGCCGGGACCAGGGCCGCCTCTATCCAACGAGTGGAGCTGAGTCGAACGATAAGCGCTATTTGGTATTCAAAAACCTGTCGATCGCCCCCATTACCTCGTCGGGCGCATCGAACATGGCGAAGTGGCGCGCCGGCGCGATGGGCAGTACCGTCAGCCGTTTGGTTTCGGCCATGATCGCCTTGTAATAGGCGACTTTCGCCGCCTCGGTCATCTGCTGCTGCTCGGCGTCGCCGCTGAAGTAGGGCACCAGCACCAGCACCGGCGCCGTGATCGCCGGCAGCAGCGGACGCAGGTCGACGCCGAAGGCATCCACCATATATTGGGCCACCGCGCCCGGGTCGCTTTTCGCCGACAGCTTGGCCAGTTCGTCGGCGCGCCCCATGTCGAGCACGCCGGTGCCGCTCATGTACTCGGTCTGCTGGGCGGCAAACGCCGCTGCGGGCATGGCGCTTGTGCGCCGCTTCATCCCGGCCGCCATCTGCGCGCGCTGCATCTCGCTCATGTCTTCCGTGCCGGGAAACACCGGCAAGCCATCCAGCGATATCACGGCGCCCACCAGTTCGGGCCGGGTTGCCGCCACGGCCAGCGCCAGCGTGCCACCCAGGCTGTGACCGATCAGCGCGGGCCGCGCCAGCTTGCGCGTTTCGATCAGCGCGATCACCGAGTCGCGCGCCGCATCCAGGGTTTTGCCCGGTACCGCCGGACGGCCATCGAAGCCGGGGAAGGTCAGCACGTAGACCGCGCGGCTGCCCTTGAACCGGCGCACCGCTTCCTGCCACGCCCACGGGCCGCTGGCCAGGCCGGGAATGAGAATGAGCGGCTGGCCACCGCTGCCATGGCGCTCGACCAGTGTGGCGCCGACTTCAAAGCGTTCAGCCGGAGCCAGGGTGAAAGCATAGCGGCTGAGGGCGTCGGCGGCGACAGCCAGTTGTGCGAGCAGCGCCAGCATCAGTGCGGCGAAAAAGCGGATGATCATGGGGTCTCCGAATCGGGATTGAAAATGGCTTCGATAGGTTGATGGAACAGCCGCGCGATGGCAAAGGCCAGCGGCAGGCTCGGGTCGTAACGTCCGGTTTCAATGGCGTTGATGGTCTGGCGCGAAACGTTCAGCAGGTCGCCCATGTGGGACTGGCTCCAGCCTTGTGCGTTGCGCAGGTCGCGCACGATGTTCTTCATCTGGCCAGCCGGGCGCGGACCAGGTTGGTCACGCCCCACGAGCCCGCAAGCACAGGCCAGACCACGAACATCGACAGGCGCGGAAAACCTGCATTCTCAAGAAAACCGTAGGTGAAGGTGAGGCCGGCGGTGAGCGCGGCGGCGATGGCGACGCTCTCGAGCATGAACTGGCGCATGAATTCGTCGATGCGGCGAATATGCCGCGCCACGGCCCAGATCATCAGCGCGAAGCCCGCCATGGGCGTGAGCAGCACGGCGGTGCGCAGGGCGCTGTCGGCCATCGGACGGCCGAACTTCAGCGCTAACACCAGCACCACGGCATACACCAGCACGGCGCCGGTCATCTCGCGCACATAGGCGCGGTTCCAGATTTTGTCGATCATATACTCCTCCATGTAAAGTATGCTTTACAGTGTAATGTGTTGCGCGCAGATGTCAAGCTCCCTTTACATCTATTTGCGCGCCGTGATCTCGACTACAATGCGGCTCGTTCAATCCGCCCGCGTTTCGCCATGTCCAGCCTGTCCACCTCATCACGCGTTGCCGTCATCGGCGGCGGCCCTGCCGGCCTGATGGCGGCCGAGGTGCTCAGTCAGGGCGGCGCCAGGGTCGAGCTGTTCGATGCGATGCCCTCGGTTGGGCGTAAATTCCTGCTGGCCGGCAAAGGCGGCATGAATATCACCCACGCCGAACCGTACCAGGCCTTTGTGGGCCGCTACGGCGCACGCGCCGGGCAGGTGGCGCCCTGGCTCGAACAGTTCGATGCCGAAGCGGTGCGCGCATGGATTCACGGTCTGGGTGTCGACACCTTCGTCGGCAGTTCGGGCCGGGTCTTCCCGGCCGACATGAAGGCGGCGCCGCTGCTGCGCGCCTGGCTGCACCGGCTGCGCGAGGCCGGGGTCGGCTTCCACATGCGCCACCGCTGGCTGGGCTGGGATGGCGCCGCCCTGCGCTTTGCCACGCCTGAGGGCGAAGCGCACGAACACTTCGACGCCGTGGTGCTGGCCCTGGGCGGCGCAAGCTGGGCGCGGCTGGGTTCCGACGGCGCCTGGGTGCCGCTGCTGCGCGAGCGCGCGGTGGCGGTGGCACCGCTCAAGCCGGCCAATTGCGGTTTCGATACCGGCTGGAGCGAGCATTTCGCCAGCCGCCACGCGGGCCAGCCGCTGATCACGGTGGCGGCCACCATCGCCGGCGTCAAGCGCCAGGGCCAGTTCGTGATCACCGCCACCGGTGTCGAGGGGAGTCTGATCTACGCGCTGTCGGCGCCGCTGCGCGACCAGATCGACGCCGGCGGCAGCGCCACGCTCTACCTCGACCTGCTGCCCGACCTGGATGGCGCGCGGGTGGCCGCCGAAGTGGCGCGTGCGCGCGGTGCGCGTTCGATCTCCAGCCATCTGCAAAGCCGGCTCGGTATCAAGGGCGTGAAGTCCGGCCTGCTGCACGAATGCCTGTCGAAGGACGAGTATGCCGATCCGGCGCGGCTGGCCGAGGCGATCAAGATGCTGCCGCTGGTAGTGCGGCGCGCCCGTCCCATCGACGAAGCCATCAGCAGCGCCGGCGGGGTGGCGTTCGACGCCATCGACCCGGCCACCTCCATGCTGCGCGCCGTGCCAGGCGTGTTCTGCGCCGGCGAGATGATCGATTGGGAAGCGCCTACCGGCGGCTATCTGCTCACCGCCTGTTTCGCCAGCGGGCGCGTGGCCGGCGCCGGCGCCCTGCGCTGGCTCAGTCGAAGCTGACGTCGCCCGAACCGCTGCGGGTGACGTGGCGTTCGGATGGATTGCCGAACACGTTGACGCCGCCGCTGCCGCGCAGCGTGACGGCGATGCTTTTCAGGGCCGTCAGCGAGACGCCGCCCGAGCCCTTCAGCTCGACATTGGCTTCATCGGCGGACATGTGTTCGCCATCGAGGTCGCCCGAACCGGTCTGGTCGAGTGCGAACTGCCTGCAGGAACCGACCACCGTCATATTGCCCGAGCCAACCAGGGTGATGTCGACGGTCTCGCTGCTGCCGCCGTTGAGTTCCATGTCGCCGCTGCCGTGCAGGCTGGCGCTGACCTGTCGGTAGCGGCCGTTGAATTTCAGGTTGCCGGACCCGCTCAGCTGAACGTCGATGCGCTCGCCGGAAAAGCCGTTGACGGAACTGTCGCCGCTGCCGCGTACCGACACCTGGTCCAGCCGCGGCAGCACCAGCGTCACCTGGATCGGGTGGCGCGGATTGAGCAGCATGCCCTTGGTGCCGATGTGCAGAATGCCGCCTTCCTCGCTGGTGTCGATATTGCCCAGCAGGCGCTGTTCGCCGCGCACCACCAGCGACGGCACCGCCCCCTGGCGCAGGGACAGGTTGATCGGGCCGTTCAAGTCGATGTTGGCGACGGCGCCGCTGACGGCGCGGGTTTCGGGCATGACCCTGCGGCCTTCCAGATTGGACGGGAGCGCCGGCCCCTGTGCGCGCAGCATGCTGTAAGACAGGGCGGTCAGCAGTACGGCCAGCAGCAGCAGGGCCAGGGCAACTCTGA
>CBFGOU010000079.1:0-12256 GCA_965650445.1 uncultured Oxalobacteraceae bacterium
GGGTATCATGGGTTTCCAGGATTGCCTGCACATGATGCGCGTGCCGTACTCCTCGAACCAGGCGGTCGAGTTCGCCGACCGCTCGATGGAAGCGGTGTGCTACTACGCCTACCTGGCATCGACCGAGCTGGCCGAAGAACGCGGCCGCTACGAGTCCTACACCGGTTCCCTGTGGGACCGCGGCATCCTCCCGCAAGACTCGGTCAAGCTGCTGGCCGAAGAGCGCGGCGGCTATCTGGAGGTCGACAGCAGCGAAACCATGGACTGGGCGCTCGTGCGCGATCGCGTCAAGCAGTTCGGCATGCGCAACTCGAACTGCGTGGCCATCGCCCCGACCGCGACGATTTCCAACATCATCGGCGTGTCGGCCTGCATCGAACCGACTTTCCAGAACCTGTATGTGAAGTCCAACCTGTCGGGTGAATTTACCGAAATCAACGCCTACCTGGTGCGCGACCTGAAGGCGCGCGACCTGTGGGACGAAGTGATGATTGCCGACCTGAAGTATTTCGACGGCTCGCTGGCCAAGATCGACCGCATCCCGCAAGACCTGCGCGACATCTACGCCACCGCCTTCGAAGTATCGCCGAGCTGGCTGGTGGAAGCCGCCTCGCGCCGCCAGAAATGGATCGACCAGGCGCAGTCGCTCAATATTTATATGGCTGGCGCATCGGGCAAGAAACTGGACGAAACCTACAAGCTGGCCTGGCTGCGTGGCCTGAAAACCACCTACTACCTGCGCACCATTGCCGCGACGCACATGGAGAAATCGACCTCCAAGACCGGCGCGCTGAACGCGGTGGCGGTGGACGGCGGCATGTCGGCCAGCGCAATGGCGGCGGCACCGGCAGTGCCGGCAGCGGCCGACGCCGATGGCGCGGCCTGCTACCTGCGTCCCGGCGACGACGGTTTCGAGGAATGCGAAGCCTGCCAATAAATTGACCGTCGTCCTCGCGCGAGCGGGGACGACGCAGTAACTATATATAAGAGGAACAAACATGCTCTCCTGGGATGACGAACCAAGCACCCAAACCGCCCGACCGCCAATGCCTGCGGGCGAACCTGCCGCCGACGCCGCGTCGGTCGCCAAGCGCGTGCATGCCGACGACAAGCGCATCATCAACGGCAAGACCGACGTGAACCAGCTGGTCCCGTTCAAGTACAAATGGGCGTGGGACAAATACCTGGCCGGCTGCGCCAACCACTGGATGCCGCAGGAAGTGAACATGCAGCGCGACATCGAGCTGTGGAAGAACCCGAACGGCCTGACCGAGGACGAGCGCCGCCTGGTCAAGCGCAACCTGGGCTTTTTCGTGACCGCCGACTCGCTGGCCGCCAACAACATCGTACTGGGCACCTACCGCCACATCACGGCGCCGGAATGCCGCCAGTACCTGCTGCGCCAGGCGTTCGAGGAAGCCATCCACACCCACGCCTACCAGTACATCGTCGAATCGCTGGGGCTGGACGAAGGCGAAATCTTCAACGCCTACAATGAAGTCAAGTCGATCCGCGAGAAGGATGAATTCCTGATCCCGTTCATCAACACCCTGACCGACCCGGCATTTACCACCGGCACGGTGGAATCGGACCAGAAGCTGCTGAAGTCCCTGATCGTATTCGCTTGCCTGATGGAAGGCCTGTTCTTCTACGTCGGCTTCACCCAGATCCTGGCGCTGGGCCGCCAGAACAAGATGATGGGCGCGGCCGAGCAGTATCAGTACATCCTGCGCGACGAATCGATGCATTGCAATTTCGGCATCGACCTGATCAACACGATCAAGATGGAAAATCCGCTGCTGTGGACGCCCGCCTTCCGCGAAGAGATCAAGGCGCTGTTCCACAAGGCCGTGGAACTGGAATACGCCTACGCCGAAGACACCATGCCACGCGGCGTGCTGGGCCTGAACGCGACCATGTTCAAAGGCTACCTGCGCTTCATCGCCAACCGCCGCGCCACCCAGATCGGGCTGGAGCCGCTGTTCGCCCAGGAAGAAAACCCGTTCCCATGGATGAGCGAGATGATCGACCTGAAGAAAGAGCGCAACTTCTTCGAAACGCGCGTGACCGAGTACCAGACCGGCGGCGCGCTGAACTGGGAGTAAGTATCGCAGCCGTCGCGCGACAGATATTTGTTCATATGCGTCGAATAATCTTTCGTTAGACGACGCATAATTCTCCATTCTGTTTGTTTCTGATTCGAGCGGGCTTGCTCTTTAGCGCATGCGGTGCTCGTCGGGCGATGCATAGTCCGCAACGACGAAGCATAAGGTTGCGAAGACCGGCCCACAGCTTTGAAGGCATATTTCTCGATTACTTGATCTCCCGGGGCTTAACACTGGCCGCGATGGCCTTGGCCATTTCAAAGAATTTGTCCTTCTCCATCGGCTTGATGCCTTTTGCTACTGCGTGTTGCGCGTTTTGAATTACATACATCATCAGATCCGGCGTGTCTACTTTCGCATCCGGGTCGCCGCGCGTAACAACAAGGTAGCCGAAGTCCTGTGTGTTATCCTCGCGCGTCAGTTTGAACATCGTCTCGACCGCGTGCTGGCCCGCAAACTTAATTTTGTGATACGAGCCATGTAATAGGTTCTCGCGGGACTTGACCGATTGATAGCGCTGGGCCCAGAAAAAATTTGATTTATAGATAGCGGTAAATTTGGTTGGATCCTGGAAAGCCGCAGGGGCACTCGCGGAAGCGTCTTCCAACATGATGGTGACATCAGGGTGATCGCGGAGTCGGTAGGTAGCAGCAACTACTCTTCCGGCAGCGTCGTTTCCGTTGTCCTCGACGAATGCATATGGCAAGCAGACCCCAGCGGTGTCTGGAACCGTCAGGATTGGCCTGAAGCGTAAGCCGCCAACGAAAGCGCGGAAATTCCTTGCGCGGCGATCTCGCTGCTCCGGTATTCCGGTGACAACCCATTTGGTTGCGTGGTTTTCGAGGACATCAAAGGCCACAAAACGCTCACCATTCCGCCATGCCAATCCTGTATCGGAAACGGGACTAAGTCGTTCGAAGCGCGGCGATACCGAAGTCTTGGCGTTGGCGTTAGCTCCGGCGAGGCTAGTTTTGCCATTTTTGGCCGCTTCAACCCATCGATTCTCGGTTGCACGAATGAGGTCTAGCTCATTCTTCTGTAGTGCACGTGTGATGATAACAACGCCGCCATATTGCAAGCGGCTAAATCCAGCTAACTGCCCGTCATCGAATCGAAAGTCGGGATCCGATCTTCCTGCAACAAAGTCGGCCGGCGACACGGCTGCTGTTTCTACATTCCCCGGAAAGCGAATTTGAAGCCGACCTACGCATTCGATCGGCCATGGCGTAGCTGCTGATTGAGCGGCACAGGCGTATGTCACTAACAATGGAGTGACTAACCGTGCTATGCCGATTAACGACAATAATGATGCAGTATGCGTTTTGGTCATGTCTGTTCACCCGCTGGACGCACCTTCTCCAGATTAGAAATGGTATTGAGTTCGCTCTGCATCGATGCGAACATTGGCTGCCCGTCAAGTTCGCCGTTCTTAGCTAATGTCTTTAACCGGATGTTTCTCGATTACCTGATCTCCCGACGCTTAACACTGGCCGAAATTGCCTTGGCCATTTCAAAGAATTTTTCCTTTTCCATTGGTTTAATACCCTTCATTACAGCGTGTTGAGCGTTTTGAATCACATACATCATTAGGTCCGGCGTGTCTTCTTTCGCATCCGGATCACCGCGCGTAACAACAAGGTAACCGAAGTCCTCTGTATTATCGTCGCGCGTGAGTTTGAACATCGTCTCGACCGCGCTTTGGCCCGCAAACTTAATTTTGTGGTAGGAGCCATGTAATAGATTCTCGCGCGACTTGACCGACCGATAGCGCTGGGTCCAAAAGAAGTTTGATTTGTAAATTGCCGTGAATTTTTCAGGATCCTGAAACGATGCCACGTCACGAGCTCTGGCGTCCTCCAGCATGATTGTTACATCTGGATGGTCACGTAGCCTGTACGTGGCCGCGACTTTCCTGCTGTTTACTCCGTCGTCATTGATAAATCCGTAGGGAATGCAAACACCGTTTCCTGACGGCACGCTCAAAAGCGGCCGGAATTGAAGACCATCTGCGATAATTCGAAAAATCTTGTTGAGTTTGTCACGTGTTTCGGGATGACCGTGAACGGCCCAGTGAACCGCATGCCGCTCAACGCTAATAAAGGCGTGGAAGTCGTCTCCTTTCTGCCACGCTAGTCCTAGCCTGGACATGTGAAGTCGCAGAAACTGGGGAGAAGTTTTACCTTCGGCTAGTTGTTGGGTAGCCGAACGCTTCTTCACAGTTTCGAATCGACGGGAGAATTCCTTTTGGACGGCCTCAAGCTCAGTGGTCTGCAACTCGCGAGTGATGAATAGCAAGCCGTTATATTGAATTTCGCTATACCCCGCGATTTGGCCGTCGTCAAAGCGGTATGTGGGATTGGGATCACCCGCCATCAGTTCTTCATATGGCAAGGAAGCAACGTCGACTTGCCCGGGTATGGCTATTTGTAACCGACCGACGCACTCGGTTGGCCAGTTCGCTGTGGATTCTCCAGCAAGGCTAACCGAAGATGGAAGAACTATAGCCATCGTTACAGCATAGTGAAGTAGCGTAATTTTTGATAAGGTGTGCCAGAAAATGGTCATGCGACTCCCCCTGCGGGTTTAACTTTGGCCAACTTAGCGCTAGGTTCAACGCGTTGTTCGGCAACTTCGGATTGCGACGAATTTTCTTTCGCTTCATTCGCGGCGACCATAGACGTCGGATAATCAAAGCGATTCATTTCTCCCTGTGTCCAAAATACCGGTAGGGAAGTGATAAAGCCTCGAATTTGCTCCAGCCCTGATACTGCATTATTATTATGCCGAGGTGTGCGCCAAAATTCTTCTTGAAATGGAAGTGGCGACGCAGGATAGCCAGCAAAGCTGTCTTTTGAATTTGGACTTTGTTCTAGCCGGTCCCAGTTTGGGATAATGCTGGCCGGCAAAGTAGTTCCATCGCTTCCGCTTGCAATCCAATTTTTGGGGATATACGAGAAAGCCGATTCGAAGGCATTTGCGTTAAAATCGGCTTGCTTTTGTATTAGGTGCCAGCTATCTGGTATGCCTGGTTGTTCTATCGCTTGCACAAGGTTGTTTGCCGGACGCACGCCTCCCGTAATGCCAAAAATCTTCTTCCAAATTTTTTTTCGTAGTTCATGTGCATACGCGCGAACTGGCCGCTGGCTTCCATTTCCACAGATATCCGCGCGATGAGAATCGCCATCCATGACGAGGACTGCAATTTCTGAATCTCGTTCGCCCAGTAAACTACGATCGTTAATGTTAGCTGTTCCGAGCAATGCATAAAGATCATCTACGACCATCAATTTCGAATGCACGTAGATTTGTTCAGTCACATAGCGAGCTTCCTTGCTCTCGCCGATTTTTTCCCAGTTTCTCAAATTGAGAAGGGTTACATACCTGAAGCATGCTTCCACAGGAATGTCGAGATATTCCTGGTTTGACAGATCATCGATCACACGGCGATAGTTTGAGTCATTTTTGGAATGCAATTCCTTGGCTTTAAGCGCACGGCGAATACCGTTCAACAGGCTGTTGGTGCCAAACGAAATTGTCTGCATTGTCCAGTAGATTTGAACCGCGATGAATGCCGTGTTCATAAAACTACCTTCGGGATGTACCGGTATCGTGATGTACACGTGGAAATTTGGGGATGACGCATCGAGAATCGCGCGTTCTATTCGTTTGACCAGTGCGAGGCAGACCTTGTTCGATGGCGGCCTATATGCATCCCGCGTGTCGACTTCGATGTAAGGTTTCAGCCCTTCTCGACGTAAATGGGCGTGTGAATCCTGGTCCAGTTTTGCCGCTAGTCCGGCGCTACCATTTTGATCAGCTCCGCCAAAAGTGCCGATGAACTGTGCAGCAGGAGAAAGATCCGGATCCTTGGTTTTGGCTTCTTCTCCAAATGCCGAAACGAAGAACTGGCTTTCGATGTAAATAAACCGGCTGCTCTTCTCGATCAACTGAACCATGGCGCGGTGAATGTCGTCTTCAGTGCCGCCCGCCGGTGCGACGGCTGGCCGGGGCAATTGAGCTCTGTATTCGGCTTCGCGCATCGTCGCCGGCGCGCTACGCAGGACTTGAATGTACGCGTTTCCCACTTTTTCGTACTCTGACGGATGACGCGGCATCGGCATGCGCGCGCCGCCCGACGCGTTCCACCTGACCACGAAGTTTCTCAACAGGTCCGACACCGACGGTCCCTCGATGCGGGTATGAACGTCCTGCCAGGGCATGCGCGGTTGCCGCACAGGATCGAGCGTCATGGGAAGAGGGGCGTTGTGCTCGAATTTGGACACGCCGGTAACGCTATTGACGGCGATTCCGACCGTGCCCGGTGTTGCGTACGGCATTTGCCATCCGCCTGCAGCAACCTTGCGCATTTCAACCGTGGCGTTGGTCGGGGCGTACGATGTGTCGCGTTTGTAGCGGTCCCAGAAACCGGTCATCCGATCCGGATCGACCAGCAGATCGGTGGCAAGCCGCTGCAAACTGGGCACGCATGAATTGTAGCGATTCAACACTTCCCGCCCGCTGGCATTGCAACGCAAGTCGTATGTCGCGTCATCATAACGACCATACGCAAGGTCGATTCCGCCGATATACGCGATCGCGCGGTCGACGATTACCTGCTTTTGATGGTGGGAGAAATAACCATTGTTCTTCGACGCCAGCGATTTCGATAGCAGTACGTTGACCAGATCCGCCTTTACCTCGGGATGGGCATTGATGCTCTCGAGGACAGCCTTGGTCTGGGTGTCATAGGTCAACATGGGCTTGCTGTCATCCCACGGCATGACGAAGATTTTCACGTTCTTTTTAGCGGCCTCCAGCAGCACATCGTAAAGCCGCAAGCCAGGAGCAAGCATTGCATCCCAGTTGACCTGCCAACCGAGGATGCAGATTTCCGACCGTGCGCCACGGATCGACTCGACCAGATCGCTGAAGTACTCGGCCCCGGTGACAAATGGCGTGATCTTGTTGCCTTCCTGCGGCCGTGAGAAGACCTGTTCATGGCCCACCCAGACACCGCTCGTCAGCGTGGCCTTGAACGCTGTTCCATCCTTGTCGACAATCTGCTTGACCGTTCGAAGCGTTGGTTTGACATCTACTGCCATAATCGTCATTTCCTAATTTTCTTGAGCAAGCCCGCTACGGTGCGCAGCTTGAACTCGGATCTGGCAAGGGCAGCGTGGAAGTCGGCCGCGCTGATATCGCCGACGGTGTCATAGTTGTCGCTATAGCCAAGCGCATCCATCGCATGGAATTGCTGCTGTGTCTGGTTCCAGTTCTCGTCGTATTTGGCGATCTCGATCTTCCGGACGTGGCTGTCATAAATAATCCACAGATTGTTCGGGTGCTCGTTGTATTGCTCGCGCAGTTGTTGCTGTTGCGCGTCGCTGAGCGTAACGCGTCCGTCCGTGTCGCTCGTGCCCGATAACACCACATCGCTGCTCATGAGCGCAGCGTCCATATCGCGGGCATTTACAATGCGCCAGCCGATGTGCGGAAGCGCTACCCCGTTCGGGCCTGGCGCGTCTTGCAAGCGCATGTCGAACTGGGCTGGAACCGACGTGATTGGCGCGTTTGGCAGTTTTGGCATGACATAGCCATGGTTAGCGGGGCCGTCGAAGCTTTTCTTGCCGGCACGGACAGTAATTTTCCCCGGGCACTGGAAGGTGATGTTGCCCCCCGAGATGGTGATGTTCGCCCCTCCGGCCGTCGACAGACTGATGGTTTTTGCCGCTGCCCAGTCGATGTGTCCGTTTGTACTGATGATGTCCACTTCATCGCGTGCCTGGGCCTTGAATTCGTCAGACTGCGCCTGGATATCGATTGCCTCTTTTGCGGCAATCACTTGCAGGCCGATATTTTGCGCGCCCGGTTTGACGGCCCCGCCCAGTACGCCTATCGCCTGGCCGCTATGCACGCGCAGCGTCCCTCCGCTGACGAATTGCATGTCGCCGCCGGTCATGAGCGTCGCGGTTTCACCGTTCGCCCACTGGATGCTCTGGCCTGCAGTCACGCCGAGCCCGGCTTTGGCCGAAATGGCGATGAGCGGATCGGCCGAGTGTGGAAGCTTGCGCTCGCCGAGGCCGGTGTTGCGGCTTGCCGCATCCTGCTCGGCGGCCTGGAGGCTTTCCTGGCTGACCATGCCCGATAGTGAATTGAGCATTGCTTTGAGTGGCGCCGATGAGTGGTCGAGTAGACTCCCGCCAGCTTTCGCCGCGCCCACATGCGAGGCTAGCTTGACGGTAAGGTGTGTCGCTGCTGCGGCGTTGAATGTTTCGCCCAGCTTCACCGCCTGTTTCATGAGGGCGATGCCGGCCGTATTGTCGCCCGCAGGGTCGCGCGATTGAGCCGTGTGCGCGATGCGATAGCTGCTCACCAAGATGCCGGCTCCCGCCCGAATCGCACCGTAAGCGTCCGTCCGCAGTTCTGCGCCATGGCCGCGCAGGCTGCCGCGGTAATTGTCGGCGCAATGAATCAGGTGTCCCATGTTTAATTCGCTGGCCGCATAAGTGCTGCGTAATTGAACCCGTGTCTGCTCGTCGGTATCGTCGAACACCAGCTGGTTATAGCCAGGCCCGCCAAACTCCTTGCTGCGTATGCCCCAGAGCGCGGCGGCATTGCGGTGGCCCGCGCTGTTGGCGGATGCGCCATGCCAGACGGGGCTGTTTCCGCCCGCGATATTGCCTTGGGCGGACACCGCGTGATCGTGTGATTTAGAAAATACGTCGGTCTTGCTGGCCACCTGTTTGCCCCCCGGTGTGGGCGCGATGCCGCCTTCACCCTGGCCGTTGTAGAGTGTGCTGACGATCACGGGGCGATCGATATTGTTCTCGATAAACTGAACGACGACTTCCTGGCCAATGCGCGGCACGAACTGGCTGCCTATACGATTTCCGGCGAAGCGCTGGCCCACGCGAACCCAGAATGCCGCGTCACGATCGTCTTGCCAGTGAAAGCGGATACGCACTCGGCCCAGGCGATCGCAATACAGTTCATTGGAGCCGGACGGCGTAGCTGCGCCATCGGGGCCGACGACGATCGCGCTTTGCGAGCCCAGCGCAGTCGCCTTGCTGGTGCGGCCCTTGTTCTTCGTTGTGTCAGGCCGCCATACGACAGTCGACGGCACGGCTTCGAAACTGTTGGCGTATCCGTGCGAAATAGCCTGATCGAGCGTTATCTCGCCTTCGGGTGGGAGCCGGCCGACCAGAAGCTCATCCAGCAATTGTGGAACCGGGCCAAATAATTCTGCCAGCCCATCCCGGGCCGGAGTCGGGAGATTATTGACCCCCACGCTGAACACGCTCAAAACGGTATACGAAGGTGGCGCGTTTTCCCAGGGAATGTCCCGGATGCTGAGGCGAGTGCCGGCACGCAGTGTGCGAACGGTGGATCGGCCGCCGCAAGGCTGCGCACGGGTTTCCAATTCTTGCATCTGAATATCGGCGTAATGCTGGGCCTGGCGAGCGTCGGCAAAAGCATGCGCACCCGGCACATCGTACGATTCCAGTGGCGGCAAGGACCGCGCGCGCTTGATGAGCGAGCGGGAATTCGCGGCGACGGCTTTCTTGGCTTTGTAGTCGTAACTGAGCAATGTGACGTGCGATGTAACGAGTTTCAGCCCGACGTGCAGGAACTGTACCGTATCCTGTTCTTCGCTAAATTGCGCCGCGTGATATCGAATGCCGGCACTGGCCGCGCTGCTTTCGTCTTCAGGGACTGCACACAATTTCGAACTGTCGGCAAACAGCACGATGCAAGCGCCATCGTCCGCCTGCTCGCAGCGCCATGACAGCCCTTCGTCGCGTAACAAGCGCTGCACGAAAGCCAGGTCCGATTCGCGATACTGGCAACAGTGGCTGCGCACGGATATCGGGTTCATGAAGGCGGGCGTCTCATCGCTCCAGCGCCATTGGGCGCGTGGCAGATAAGCTGCGAACACCGCATCGATGATGTCAATGACCGATTTGTCCTGCCATATTCGGCTGTTCCGAACGTGGGCCAAGCGCCATAGCCATGGCTGCAGTCGAAGACGGTAGCGCGCCAGCCCGTCACCGCACTCAAGCAGCGTCACCTCCGAAATATCTCTGGTGAGAGTGGTTCGGCTGCCGTTAGCCAGCGTTATGCGCAGGCTCGCCGGTTGTCCCAATAAGCTGTCGGGGTCGATAATGGCATTAACGGAGAGGGCGATAACATCCAGCATGCCAACCTCGCCGAGCTCATCGTGTGAGGAGAAAGCTTCGACCAGCAATCGGTTGTCATCGTCTCCAATCGTGAGCCCATAAAGCCGGGTCTCGCTGCGGAACTTTGCTATTGCAGAGCGCACATCTTCAAACACGTTCTTTGCCATTGGTAGCCTCTATTCAGCTTTCAGCTGAGTCGGTACGCAATCGGATCACAAGACCGGATCGAATGCGGTGCTTAGTATATAGTGTCACGCGGTTAAGTTGAATTAAATGACAACATTCGAGTTGTAATTTTCTGACGCGGTCGTCTGCGTCTGCGACGGCGTCGAAGCCCGGGGGGCTTTTCTCTTCCATTGGTGTTTTCAATGAGGCGTTCGCACGACGTTTTGAGCATGACGCTTTGGTAAGCTTGCGGTTCTTTTAAGGAGACACTCATGCTTAAACCTTCAGCTCTTATCGCCGCTATGGCCCTGGCAACCGGCGCGCAAGCGGAAACGACGTCGCGCCATTTCAGCTATACCGGGTTCTTTCACGAAGAGGCTGCGCAGTTCCTTCCGACCGCGAGTCTGGCCGGTTACTTCGACAGCGATGATGTCAACGGCAACGGCGTTCTTGAACTCAGCGAGGTCACGTCCTTCGTTCTCGGTGGCCAGCAATATGTCGGCAACTGCGGCGAGGCATTCATCTGCGGACTGTTTGAATTCTCATACGTTCCCGGAGGAACCCTCAATTTTTATACGAGTTGGGGGACCGACCCTTGGGGCGAAGGATTCGCGGGCGGCTCGGTCCGCACCGGCGTGGACGCCAGGAGCTATTCCTACTCACCGGCGGGCGCGACGTCGAGCACCTACCGATGGACCGGGCAGACCATCTTCAACATCACCCCGGTGCCCGAGCCGCAGACCTACATCATGCTGGCTCTGGGTTTGGCAGTGCTCGGTCTGAGTGCTCGCCGTATTCGGCGCTAAACCGCCCGCCTCGGCTTAGCCTGCACTTCATCACGATGGGACCGCGAGCTGTCCCTTCCATAAATCCTCGAGTCCAATTAGCGCGGGCTCAAGGGTCTCATCCTCTGTGCGAGTTTTCCCGGAATCCGCGTCCGATCCTGACACCGTTCGGTGCGCTGGCTAACGTGGTTTCGCCGAACTTGCTTCCCGCCTTCGCACTGCGCCATGTATTGTTGGGGCACTTTGCCACGGCGCCGTTGATGACCGTCCTGAAGAAAGCGATAGCGTCGGTGTCGGCCCGAACGTTTCGAGCGCGGCTCGCGGCGGTGGTGAAGGTCGACGTGTCGGACCAACTATGCGCCATCCGCGTGCCCCTTCTATATATATGTGCGAAGCACGATCGGCTGGTCCCCGCGAGCGAGGGCGAGCATGTTCAAGCGCGCTGTCCGCTCACGCGCACTACGTTCATCGACGCACCTCATTTGCTGTTGCAGGTTGCGCCGGATGCGGCTGCGCGTGTGGTCGCCAGCTTCGCGCACGAATGTGCGAGCGTGTCGCAGTTCGATATGTGATGCGCTCACGCGTCCACTTCGTCTCGAAAGCGCAACGCAAATTTGATGGTGCATATTTGCGCGTGCGTTGGTCCGCGCGCGTCGCGGTGCGCATCGCGCTGCGCGCGGTGCGTCAAACACTGCATGTCGATATTCGATAATCCAATCGGCAATCGAAGCGCCCGCAGCGGCTCCGTCCGGTTTTGAATAACGCCTTTAGGTAAAGGCGTTATGCGTTTCAAGCGTAAGCCGGATCCGGTTCTGCGCGGCCGGTTTTACAGCGCGAGGCGCGCCCGATTTACGCTTCCGCACGCGCGCCTCTGCACCAGCGGAGCGCGCGCAGCGCGCACTTGAAGACCGCGCGCACGCATCAAATCGGTGTGCGTTGAAAGCGCGCGATCAACAGCGCACGCGTGATACGAAAAAAAAGTTAATCGAAATGCGGTGCGCAGGTTGCGCACTGGTAAGGTTTT
>CBFGOU010000080.1:0-12093 GCA_965650445.1 uncultured Oxalobacteraceae bacterium
CGACTATAAGTGGACGAGCTTTGACATGCCGCTGCATATCGGACTGGGCAGCACCTGGAGCGAATTCGTCTACGGTCCGGAGCACCAGCGCACCCGCCAGATGCGCAGCGATGGCAGCATGGAGGTGTCTGCCGGTGGTCAGGTAACCGAAGCCAAGGCGGGCGGCGTGACGGTCAAGACCTACTGGCCGTATGGCGTCGGCCTGGACATCGATCAGCCGGACGGCACGACATCGCTCAATTGAATGCATGCGGACCGGCTCGGCAGCGTGGTGGGTATTACCGACGAGAGCGGTGTGCTCAAGGAAAAGCTGGCCTACGACTCGTGGGGGAAGCGCCGTACGCTGAACGGGCTGGCGATCGCGGGATCGGACACACCGAACAGCATCGATGGGGTGGTCGACAACCGTGGCTTTACCGGGCACGAGATGCTTGACCAGCTTGATCTGGTGCATATGAATGGACGGGTGTACGATCCGCTGACGGCCAGGTTCCTCTCCGGTGACCCATTGGTGCAGGACCCGCTCAGAGCTCGATGCGCTGGGTGTGATCCACATGAACGGCAGGGTGTATGATCCAGCGATCGGCCGCTTCATTAGCGCCGATCCAAATGTGCCGTACCCTACCAATATCCAGTCGTTCAACCGGTATTCGTACACGCGGAACAACCCTTTAAGAGTGGTAAGTGATGAGCGAAAAATTTACGATAGGCGAGATTAAAAGTCTGATTGAGCGACTTCAACAGCATGCAATCTCAACGCAAGAATTTTGTACTTTGTTTGAGCGAATATGGAATTTACAATTTGAAAAAAAGAGTGTTCCACATAAGATATTTGAAACACTAGATTTTCTGTTCAATGAGGTTGTCCTGTTTAGTCCATTCCCCAGAGAGCAGTGGGGATATCCAAAGTATCGGGACGAAGCGGAAATTCTGGCCGCTGCTGCGAAGGCGCTTCTTTCAATAGTTCAACGAAGGTAGTGGGGTCAGGAAAAACATAACTTAACAGTTTTTCGTCTACGGCCCCGAACACCAGCGCGTTGGTGAACGCCCCAAAAAAGACCTTCAAGGACTACGAGCCCGGTTTCGTCCACGTTGACATCAAGTACCTGCCGCAGAAGGCAGATGAATCGTCGCGGCGCTATCTGTTCGTCGCAATCGACCGCGCTACGCGCTGGGTGTTCCTTCCGCAGCGCGCCATTAATGGCAAGACGTCAATCCAGGCACTCAAGGACTGGCAACAGCGCCGGCCAGAATTATTCGTCAAGCGAGTTTATGACCGGGCGGGATTAGACAGCAAACAAATCAGCGGGTCAATTCTCGTGAGCAGAGGCGGGTCAATTCCCGTGAGCGCCAAAGCTCAACGCAGCGTTGTATTTTCAATATTACGGATGTAAGCGGCCTGATCGTGACCGACATAGTTGCCAAGCGCTCGAGTGTAAATAGCGTCTGGAGAGGCTCCTGCTCCCAAACTCGCGCCTGCCTGATTTTTGTAATCCGCTAGGTGCTGCATACCAGCAAGCAGTTGGACGGCCGTGCTATTCTTCAAGTCGTTGCTGGACAATTTCACTCCGGAGCTGGTGGTCATTCCGGGTGTTGCCCACACCCCACCAGCAAGAATTCCGCTGGTCACTTGAAGCAAACCGATTGACGGCCCGCCCTGAGACCAGTTCCGATTGGCATCCCCCATCGTCGTCGGGTCGCCGTTAGATTCCACGCGATATTCCCGTTTTACTATTTCCGGATCCAAGCCGAATTTAGCCGCGTTTGCATCAATAAAGGCGTCATAATCCGCCTTGCTTTTCAATTGGCCGCCATTAGATTTAGCATCACGTAGCATGCTATCGGAAATATAATTTGTACCGACTTTATCCACGCGAACCTCCGATTCGGACAAGCTATACGTCCCGGTATGCACATTCCGTGGCATTGACGGCGCCTGTGTTGCTGGATCGGGTTTTTGCTCCGGCAGGGCGCCATCGCCGCCGTTTGACGGGGTGTTGCCGTTTTGCGCGCCGTGGCTGAGCTTTTTGTGGAGACTCGTGAGTATGCGATCGAGAAGTTTCTCATACTCGTTTTTGTGGAGCTTGTTGGCGTGCAGCTCCGTATTCAATTGCTTGATTTGGTCGAGCGCCAAGCGGAGCCAGGTATTGACTTGGATTGTATTGCCCATGGACTAACCCCTTACAAATAGATAATGATCGTGCAAAATAATGTGACACGTAGTGCAGTTTCTCTGACTTCATGCCCCAATCCGATTGGCGCGCGCAAGACCGGGTGAATGCGATCTTCCCGGGATATAGCGTAAAAGATCAGGCTTGCCAGGCTGCGTCAAAAAGCGAAGCCTTGCCCATGGCGCCGAAGCACAGCCGGGATCAATCGGTCAATATTTTCTGAATCTCCATTGATGATTCTCTTGCCATCATCGACGCATATTGATTGTAAATGTTCACACCCCGACCGGAATCGCCGGCAGAATGGGGCTCGCCAGTCCTTTGTGCGCCGCGCCAATCGCGCTTGCAATGTAGCGCCATGACGATGCCGCACGCTTGCGGCAAGTGTCGATGACGCTGGCGTTTACCCGCCTGGCAGCGCAGGGGCGCCATGCTGGCCGTGGTCGTCGGCGCAGGCTTGGCAGGTGGTGCAGCCGGCTGGACGCTGCGCGGCGGCCGGCATCGACGTGCCGACAGGGGCAGAGGCGGCCCACGGCGGCGTTGCGTACGCCATGGCCACATTGGCGCGCCAGGCCGCCCTCGCCAAGTTCGGAAAAATAAATGTACGGTGCCGTATACTTGTCCAAAAAGGTGGGGTATAGTGATTTCACTGCGCTTCCGGCAGGCCCGCACCGGGCGGTGCCGCGACGGATTGAACCAGTTATCGCTGCCGTCATTTTTTGTCCAGAAGGATATTTATGAAATCTCGCATCATCTCGCTCGCTGCAGTACTGTCTGTCACCGTTGGCGCCGCGTTCGCACAGGCTCCGGCTCCGGCCCCTGTGGCTAAACCGGCAGCGCAGACCTGTACCAAACAGAAGCTCAGCTCCGAGTCTCTCATCGCGGAGATCCTGGACAATGCGGACGCCAAGGCAGTGCTGATCAAGCATGTGCCGGTGATTAAGGACGACGACCAGATTGAAATGGCGCGTCCGATGTCGCTGCGCTCGATCCAGTCGTATGCAGAAGACCTATTCACCGACAAGGTTCTTGAGGCAATCGATGCGGACTTGGCGAAGTTGCCGCTTTGCCCTAAAGCCTAGTCGCTCCGACACGGCGGCAACCATGCGGATGCTGCGACAACGGTAGTCCCCGGCGCTGCCAGATCGAAGCGCTGTTTTGTGGGCGCCGCCTCGGGCGGCGCCCCTTTTTGCTATGATGGGCGCGAACTTCCCCTGGCTTGACCAGCCCTGGCGCCCGCGATCATGCAGGCGCTTGCACCTTATCGTTCCATGACAAAAATTCCCGCCTCAACCGTCACCGTCGCGACGCTGGAAGCCGCGCCCGCGGTCGAGCGCGTCAAACTGCGCGGCCGTCCGCGTAAGGAGCAGGAAGCGGTCATTGACGCCGACATCCTGGGCTCGGCGATCAGCCTGTTTGGCGAGATGGGCTTTGGCGGCACGTCCATGGAAGCAGTGGCGGCGCGCGGCGGCATTTCCAAGCGCACTCTCTATATGCGGTACCCGGACAAGAAGGCGCTGTTCAAAGCGGTCATCGACTCAATCGTCACCAATGCGCGTCAGCCGGATCCCCCTGCATTCGCAGACATGCCCGCATGCCTTGCCTTTCACCTCGAAAATTTTTTTCTCATCTGCGATGATCCGGGCATGCGCGTCATTTTCGCCATGTCAGAGAATTCCGTTCAAAGCTTGCCGGAATTGGCCAAGCTGGACCAGGAATTTACTCAGGAGCTCGGTGTCCGGCGTATTGCCGCGACGATTGCCGACACGGCTGACCGCGCCGGCTTGTGCGTACCTGACCCAGCGTTCTATGCCGCTGCCTTGCTCGATCTGGCCATGGCACATCACAAACGCGTTCGTACACTCATGCTCCCCGATGACGTGGCAAGAACGAAGGCAGTTGGCCAACGCATCGCCGCATTGTTGTTGGCCGGAATGCAGGCCGAAGCCGACGCTGCCATCGCCGCGCAAGGCCGGCGCGCGCGGGCTTGAACTACCGGCATGTTTCATTCGCGCGTAGCGTCCTGGCCAGCTTGCGCAAGCATTGGGTTTCGGCTCCGCAGTCTTTTTGGGGGGAGTGTTGAGGACCGGCTAGTGATGCATGCTGACAGGGGACATTGGGTCGACGATATCGACCTGGACACCTGCGCGGCGGAGCATGCTGCAAGCCTCGGTGGTGACATGGCAATCGGTAATGACGCGGCCGACCCGGCTTAATCCACACAGAATCAGACCGCCCGCATTGTTGAATTTTGAGCTGTCGGCCAGGACGATCAATTCGTCTGCTTCGGCAAGCAGGCGCAGCTGGGCCTTGATAAGGAAAGGATCGGTCTCGATCAGACCGAGCGCGCCAATGTCGCCGATGCCTGTGAACATCCGGGTACAGCTGGCGTACCCCGTGGCGTCGGCGTCAAACGGACTGTGAATAATGTTTTGGTCGCGATAGACGCATCCACCGGGAATGGTGATGTCATGCTCGCCACACTTCAGCAGATTCTCAGCCATTGCGAAAGAATTCGTCAGAATCTGCAGCCGCTTGTCGCCCAGGTAGTCGGCCATCATATAGGTCGTTGTTCCGGCCCCGATCGCGATTGCATCGCCGTCGCTGCACAGGGTGGCTGCGTGGCGGGCAATTGCGCGTTTGCTGGCAACCTGACACTGAAGACTGTCCACCCAGCGCATTGCTTCCAATGTGCGCGGCTTCTCGGCAATTATCTGGGCCGCCCCGCCCCGGGTGCGCTGGATCAGCTGGCATTTCACCAGATAGCTGATGTCCCGCCGGACGGTGGCAGGGGAGACCCCCAGCCATCGTCCTAGTTGCTCGACACTTGCCTGCTGATGCGTATCGAGCAATGCAAGGAATGCGCTTCGTCTTTTCAAATCCATTGTCGCCTCCGCCAGCGGTCGTGGGCCGCAATTCCTCAGGAAAATGAACTGAACAGTCCAGTCATATTTCAAGAGCGTAGGTTGTTGCAAACTGGAAGTCAAGTTAAACTGGACTCCTCTGTACATTTTTTGGGCGCGGCGGGATGAATAGTAGGGCGAAAATACGACAACAGATTCTGGATGCTGCGCTGGGCGTCTTCCGTGAGCTCGGGTTTGAACGCGCGACCATTGCCGATATTTCCCAACGGGCAGGCCGGTCGCGCGTCACGGTGTATAAGCACTTCGAGTCGAAAGAATCGCTATTTCTTGCGTGTATGCTTCCCCTGGTTGCTGCCGCACACGCGGAATTGCTCCAGTCCCTGGATGCAGTGCCGAAAAATGTCGCTGCCGAATTAATCGAATTCGGGAAGCGCACACTGCACTGGGCGTACTCAGACGAGGTGGCGGCATCGCGCCGCTTGGTGTTTTCAGAATCACATCGGTTCGATCTTGGACAGAAAGCGTATGTCAACGGCTATCTCCCAACCCTTGAGCGCGTCGAGTCGTACATTGACCGGGCCATGGCGGCCGATCTTTTGCGGCGTGACGATGCGCGGGCTGCGGCAGTCAATTTCACTGCCCTGCTCGAGGCGGAGCTTCTGCCTCAGCTCATCTTTTGCGTCTACCGCAGAGAAGATGAGCTGGACATCGATGCCAAGGCTGAGCGGGCAATCAATGCCTTCATCGCCATCTACGGCCGATCACCGCGCGAGCTCACATCGCGCCATCGAGGTCGCAACGTAAAGGGTACAGGAGCTTTATGAGGACAAAGAGCGCAAAGAAACGCCAGGAGATCGTGGAGGTCGCCGCGCAGCTATTCCGGGAGGTCGGCTATGAGCGCACGTCAATGGACGACATTCTGGCCCGGGTAGGGCGCTCGAAGGCCACGCTGTACAACTACTTTCCATCCAAGGAAACGCTATTTTTGGAAGTGGTCTTCGCCCCGATCGAGCAGGACCTGCAAGCGGTCTACAGCGTGCTGGACGGACCGCTGGACGATATCGTGGCGCTGCTGCTTGAATTCGGGCGACGCGCGCTGACACTGGCATTCCGGTCGGACGTGATGGCCGCGCAACGCTTGACGGTTACTGAAGGCAATCGGTTCGACATCGGCCCACGCGGCTACAAGCTGGCCTATCTGCCATCTTTGCAGCGGGTCGCCGGATTCATGAGCCGTGCCATGCAGGCTGGGTATTTGCGCCAGGCCGACCCGGTGGTGGCGGCACAGCAGTTGTCGGCCTTATTGGAGGCCGATTGGGTGCAACGCGTGCTCTACTGTGTGAACGATGTACAGGAAGAGGGGAATATTGAGGCAAATGTTCAGCGCGCTGTCGGCGCGTTTCTGGCGATCTATCGTTCCTAGCAACTTGCCATCGTAGCCTGTCGGCGAGGCGTCCCTTGGCCAACGGCCCTCGCCGTCGTTGTGCACTGCTGACCCCACTTACCAGGCCCAGCGGGCAGCCATGAACAGTGCGACGACCTGATCCGCTGCCTCCAGTGCCTCTTCCTCGGTCGGGCCCCGCGGAAACTCCTGAATATTCCAGCCCGCAACTGAGTTGACCAGGTGTCTTGCCACGGCAGCAGCGTTACGTACGGGGGCGTTGTCACGCTGGGCCGCTGCTTCGATATCGGCCTGGATGTCGGCGACATGATTCACGTGGCCTTCGTGCATGAGAAGCGCGACTGCGGGGAAGCGTTCGGACAGCACGAACGTCAGCCTTATAAATCCTTGCACCGCGGGCAAGCGCATCGCGAGTGCCATGGTGCGCATTTTGATGCGCAGCCGGATGCCGATATCGTCCGGCAGCGGTGGAAGTTCATTGAACGCATTCTCGGACCATTGCCGGATTTGATCTGTCACAACAGCCTCGAGCAATCCCTCTTTTGACGGGAAGCGCGAATACAGCGTTGTTTTGGATAACGGTATCGCGTTGGCGATGGCTTCCATCGTAACAACATCAAAGCCATCCCGAAGGAACATGCTTCCAGCGGTAGCCAAGATTTGCCCATCAAGCGATTGCGCCCGCGCAAGCGAAGGGCGGCCCCGCTTGCTGGGACGGGGAACTGCTGTTTGTTTCATATATGTCGCGATTCCGGCAATGGTCCATTGTCAAGTATGCCAAACACCTCGACGTCAGGTCAAACCTGACAGCTGGGCGTGAATTTCTCCGGTTGGCGCTGGTGCGCCGCGTGCCTCCAGCAGACCTCGATCATCGCCGCGCACGCATGCCTCAATGAATTTTGGACTGGCGTCCGTCGCTGCGAATGGCGTTCCCGTGTGGCCACAGGAGGCGTTCGTGCATCTCGACAAACCGAAAAAAACTTCCTAAATTGAACAATTTAGTCCATTTTATCACTTTATGGCCGACGCTGGCCGGTCCAGCCAGCCACCTTGAAGTGGGTGCGATGAGGCGGCAATACAACACCGATAATTGACACCAATTATCAAAATCGACTTAAAATGAACGCTAGCGTCCATTTAAGAGGCGCAGTTGGAGTCCGACGAGGGCCCGCTGTCAGCGGCGTTTTGCGGCTTGCTGTCACTACGTACTCTGCGAAGCCTTGCCTTTCGGCATCCTGCCCAAAATAAAAAACATAGACCGTGCTGTATTTGAGAATGCATCCCGGCCACGCATGTTCCTATTGGAGACACATCCATGAAAAGTTATTCTGGTATCAATCCCCACTGCGGTATCAAGTTGACGGCCTGCGCTGCTGCTCTGGCCCTTGCATTTCCTGCCGTCGCACAGGAAAAACCTGCCAAGCCCGGAGAAATCCAGGAAGTCGTCATCACCGCATCGAAGCGCAAGGAGAGCATTCAAAGCGTTGCCATGTCGGTTGATGCGGTCACTGCCGAAACGCTGCAAAAATTAAACGTCAATCAGTTCGCGGACGTCGAAAAGCTCAGCCCTGGACTGGTACTGAACGCGGCAGACGGCAGGGGACAGAATGTGTCCTTGCGCGGGGTAGCGTTTGATCCGGATACCGGTGCCGATCCCACTGTACAAATTTACTGGAACGAAACTCCGATTTCGACTTCCGATGCGTTTCGCAGCATGTTCGATATCGGGCGCATCGAAGTACTGCGTGGACCGCAAGGTACGCTGCGTGGACAGACTTCTCCTGCGGGTGCGATCACGGTAGCGACCCGACTGCCGGTCCTGGACTCCATCGAAGGCACCATCAGTCAAACCTGGGGCTCCAACCGGCTCTGGAATACCCAGGCGGCAGTCAATGTTCCCCTCATCGAGGGAAAGCTCGCCGTCCGTGTGGCTGGCGTCTACGATCGTAGCGAGAATGATGTCCACAATGTCGCGAATGGCCGCAGCAATGGTGACCGCGCGCGCGGCGGCCGCGTATCCGTGCTGTATCAACCGCTCGCGAACCTGGAACTCCAGCTGGTCCATCAACAGCTGACGGACCGGAACGTGAATTATCCGGTCGCTATCGGTGCGCCGGTCAGCGGACAGGCAAACGGTCTTCGCCTGACAGCCGATGATCGCCAATCCGTTGTCGAAGGAAACTATGATTTCTACAATCGGGCCAAGCTAACGTCGCTCAACGCGACGTGGAGTCTGGACGGCCATAAATTGAGCTACATTGGCGGCGCCCAGCAAGGAAAGGAAATCGATGACCGGGATCTTGATATCACCAACGTCCTCGCCGGTTTCAGCTATGGGCAACAGGTAAATATCACCAGCAGGCAGCGTACGCACGAATTGCGTTTCGAGTCGACCGGTGACCGCGCCTGGAACTATATGGTGGGGATGTACTACTCGAAAACGAAAGGCGACTCCAGCTTCTCGCAGCCGTATGCCTATTTCTACCCGGTACCTTACGGCCCGCCAATGTTTGTGCCGATCAAAGGGTTCAGCGCCCCCGGGACCTTCGGCCGGAGTACCGCCCTGTTCACCGACCATCGATTTGCCGTGACAAACAACGACACGATCGAGGTTGGCGCAAGGCTGCAGAAAAACCGGGCTTACTCGCAACAGTATCTGGATGTCTTTGGTGAAGTGTCGGCGTCACTGCCCGAACAGTTGGCCACTCAAGACACCAGGCACTGGACGGGCTCGGCCAGCTATAAGCGCACTTTTAACAAAAATCTCATGGCCTACCTGAGTTATGCGGGCGGTTACCGTCCAGGGGGCGCTGTAGGTTTCGTGACCGCGCCAGGACTGGACCCGAGTTTTATCACCTATAAGCCGGAAAAAACCAATTCCATCGAATTGGGCATGAAATCAACATGGCTCGATCGTAGGCTGACGTTGAACGCCAACATCTTCCAGCAAGAGGTCAAGGACTATATCGCGCGGGCTAACGGTGTCAGCGTGAGAACCACTGCGGTGGCAGGAGAGCCTGCGGGACCTGGTCCGGGTGGGACTTATCCCGCCGACATAGGGACAGGGGGGATCAATCTGAACACCAATGGCGACGTGATTGTGCGCGGGCTGGAAGCGACAGCGATCTGGAGCATCCTGCCAAACTGGCGCGCGCAACTCGCTGTCAGCTATGTCAATGCACATTATGACAACGCGTTGCTCTACTGCAGCGACAGTAACAACGATGGCATCCCCGATATCGGCGACCATGTGCAACCCGGTCGCCAGGTATCGCTTTGCCCCAGCAATCGCCCGCTTGCCGACATGTATGGAAACGAGGCAGGAAAGCTCAGTCTGACCCTTCAGTCGGAATACTCGCGTGAATTGGGCAACACCGAGGGCTTCGTACGAGGCCTGGTCCGTTACGCTGCGCCGGGACATAACGTTGCGTTGAACAAGGATATTGCCTCGTTTACACCGCTCGATATCTATGTGGGCTTGCGCGATCCGGGCCTGCGATGGGAGGTGAGTTTATGGAGCCAGAACGTGTTCAATCGTTCCGTCGATCGCGGCGCCACCCCCAGTTTCCAGGGTGGGCTTAGCGGCGGATACATGCGTGTCGCAACCCCGGAGCAGCGCAAAGTGGGCGTAACGCTGCGCTACAACTTCGATAGTTGAGCGCTTGCTGCGTCGTTCGCCCGCATCACCCGGAACACGCCGCGGGCGGCGTGTAGCACTCGTTGCCAGCAAATGCAGCCTGAGCGCGGCACGGCCCGGCGTGCGGATGCGGGCGCCATTCCTGCCGAATGTCTTATATCGGAGAGCAATTGAACAGCATTCTTTACTCATACGTGGCCAGGACATGGCGGGTCTTGCGCTTGCTTGCCGCCGGCGTGCTCCTGGTGCTGGCGATACCATGTTCCTTGGCGAAGGCCGATGGACCGGTGTGGATCACCCATCCTGACCTTCCGAATACCGCATCGGTCGTCCTGCATTTTCGATCCGCAATGCAATTGGCCGACGCCCCCGGTGCATTCTGGGTGAACGTCAGTGCAGACAATCGCTATGTTCTATATGTGAATGGACAGCGCGCCTCGAGCGGCCCGTCGGTGAGCGACCTGGCGCACTGGCGCTATCGGCGCATCGATATCGCCCCCTATCTGCGTGTGGGGACGAACGATATCGCAGCTGTTGTGTGGAACTTTTCCGTCCCGTCGGGGCCGATGGCGCAAATCAGTGCACGCACCGGCTTCTATTTCAAAGCGGAGGATGAGCGCTACGCGATGCTGAACAGCGGGCCCGGCTGGAAGGTCCGCCTCGATCGCGGACACAGGTCGGCATCGGGCATGGGGCAGATTAATAAACAGTTCAAGGGCCTCTACTATGTTGCCGCGTCGCCGGAGACGATCGACGCGGCGATGGCGGACTGGGACTGGGCCACGGGGGACATGGCAGGAGACGAAGGATGGCGCACGGCGGTTGCTGCCGTCGAGTCATCACAGCGGCTGCCCTGGACCCTGACCCCGGATCCCTTGCCGGAAATGGCTTACCGAAAAATTGAACCCGCCAAGGTCATGCGAACCGATCTTCCGTCCGGGCGGGATTTTCCCCACGGTGCGGTCAGCGTTCCGCCGCGCAGCCGGGTCAAACTGCTGCTGGACCAGGGCAGGATGGTAGCGGCCTATCCTGCGTTGTCAGTGGCCGGAGGCAAGGGCGCTGTTATCAACATGACCTATTCGGAGGCGCTTTATGACGCTGAGGGAAGAAAGGGCGTGCGCGATGAAGTGGGGGATCGTGTCAGCAAAGGCATGTATGACGCCTTCGTCGCCGATGGCCAGACAAGGGTGTTTGCACCATTGCGCTGGCGTGTCTGGCGGTTCATCGAGCTGGACGTGCAAACCGCGGATGCGCCGCTGATCCTGCAAGGGCTGACGGCTCATGAGACCGGTTATCCCTTCGAGCAGATTGCCAGGTTCCACTCGAACGACCATGCACTCAACCAGATCTGGGACATCGGCTGGCGCACTGCCCGCATTGATGCACATGACACCTATATGGATTCGGCCTACTGGGAGCAGCTCCAGTATGTCGGCGATACACGCTTGCAGATGCTCATTTCGTATGCGGTATCGGGCGACGACCGCCTCGCGGTGAATGCCATCGACATGATCGGCTGGTCAAATCGAGAGGGCGGCCTGACCGAGGGCGCCTATCCCACGCGGGGGCGCAATGTGATCGCGCCGTTTTCCTTGATCTGGATCGCGATGCTGGACGACTATTACCAGCGACGACGGGATACGGCCGTTATCGAACGCAATCTACCGCGCGCCCGGCAGGTATTGTCCTGGTATGAAAAATACCTCGGCCCTTCGAAGCTCCTGAGTAAGAATCCAACCTGGAATTTCGTCGACTGGATCGGTCAGACTTCGACCCAGCGGGATGTGTTTCCGAGCTATGACAAGAATGGCGAATCCTGCCTGACGACGCTGTTCTACCTGGGAGCATTGCAGCAGATGGCACGCATGGAGCATGCTTTGGGCGACCCCGGCCTGGGCGCGCGCGACGCGGCCCTCGCAGACGAAATAAAAGCTGCCGTGCGCGCATAATGCTGGAGTGCCGCACGCGCTCTGATCGCGGCTGCCCCCTCGCTGGCCATCTTCTCGCAGCTCGGCAATG
>CBFGOU010000081.1:0-12013 GCA_965650445.1 uncultured Oxalobacteraceae bacterium
GTCGGGCTTGCTGGAACACACCTGTGCCAGGCGCAAGCCCTTGACCGCCTTGATCAGGGGCGCCTGGAAGGTGGCGCCGGAATAACCGTAGCCAATCAGTCCCACCCGCACATCGTTTGCTTCCTGCATCGTGTTCCTTTCGTTTAATGATTGCCCAGCAAGGGGGCCGCTTGCTGCCATGCCGCGAACGCGTCGACCAGTCCGGCCCCGGTGGCGCCGTCCACCCCCGGCCCGGCCTTGACGCCGGCGCCTTCGGGATCGCTGGCCGGGTTGGCCGAGCCCTCGCGCACGTCGATGGCGGTGCGCACCAGCAGCGCCTTGATTTCCGCCGGCGTCAGGTGCGGATTTTTTTGCAACAGCAGCGCGCACACCGCCGCGATCTGCGGCGCCGCCGCCGACGTGCCGCTGAACACGGCCCAGCCATCGTCGGCCCCGGTGCCGTCATGGGCGGCATTGGCGCTATCGATCTGCTGGCCGGGCGGTACCGGCAGCATGATGTAATCGGCGTCCGGCAGCAAGCCTACCAGGCCGCACACATCCGGCACGTGGCGGCCGGAATAAATCGTGCTGGTGAAGGCGGACGCGTAGTCCGAGGCGCGCATGGCGCCATTCTCGGCCACGAAGGCGCCGCCGATGGCCAGCACTTCCGGCATCGAGGCGGGAAAGGCGTAGTGGCCGTTTCCGGCGGAGAACACGACCAGGATGCCGGCCGCGATCGCCGCCTGGATTTCCGCCTCCAGCGGCTTCAGGCCGTTGGGCAGGGCGCCCAGTTCCGCGCGTCCGTCGGGGCTGCGCAGGTCGTAGCACATGCTCACGGTGATGATGTGCGGCTTGTGCTTGAGCGCTTCCTGGAAGCCTTCCAGGATGCTGGCGCCGCCGTTCGGGTCGGCATCGTCGCCCAGCTTGACGCCGATGAAGGTGACCTTGGGCGCGATGGCGAACACATTGGCCGATTCGCCCGTGCCGTGGCTGCCGGGATCGGTGGCGCGGTTGGTGGCCGACGGCGCCAGCACCACCGACGAGGTAAAGCCGTTGTCCGTGAAAAACGGATGCGAATGGTCGAAGCCGGTGTCGATCATGGCGATGCGCACGCCTTCGCCCAGATTGCGCTCGCGGTGGATGGGCGGCACGTTCAGTTTGGCGGGCACGTCTTCCAGCACGTCGAGATGAAAATAGGGTACCTCGGGCGGACGCCGCGTCGCAGCCGGACCCGACAGGTAAATGTGCGGCCATTGAATGTAGGCATCGTCGATCAGCGCGGCCAGGGCCGGGTCCGGGTTCCACGGCGCCCCTGGCGGCGGGTAATAGATGGCCGCGGCCGAATACGCCATGGCGTGATCCATCCGCACCGGTGCCAGGTGGGTACCGAAGACCTGTTCGAACAGCGCGCGGGTGCCGCGTACCGACACCGTCATGCGGCCGGTGCCGGTGACCACGAAGCCGCGCTGCTTGAGCGCTTCGATGGCCAGTTCCATTTCGCCGGGCAGGGGAGCAAAACTGGGAATGCTGCGCGAGCTCAGGCGTGCCGGCACCTTGGTCGGGCCGGCCCCGGTGGGTCCCTTGAAGGTGATCGCGATGCGCAAAATATCGGACGGCGCGGCGGGCGGTGCCGCGGGCGCGTGGGATTTAAATGGCTGCATTTTATTGTTTCCTTCGGAACGATTGGCGGTGCGAAGGCGTTCACGGAGTGGGCACGTGGCGCGCGGCAATAGTGATCAGTGTAATGGCATCTTCCAAATCACGTGGAACCGATAGTGCGGGGGCATCCTGTGCGCAGTCCACGCAGCCCGACAGGACCGGCGGCGCGGCGCCGAACAGGCTCTCGTAGGCAGCGGGATCGATCTCGGCCGACACCGAGGCATGGCCACTGCCGGTGACGCGCATGCCGAGCGTTTCGATGCGGTGACGCAGCGCCGGATCGAGCTCGAGCGCGCAGTGGGGGTGACGCAGCAACAATTGAAGTTTGATCATGGCGGGGCTATCGGTGAGGGATCGATAGACACATGATATCCATACCTCGCGCCTGCACATCGCCCGTCAGCGCAAGCGGACGGCTTGCGCACTTGAGTGTGCGCAAACGACCGGGTTAACTGAACCGGATGCCGCCTCAGGCACCTCCCGCATACCCATTCTGGCGCCACGCCTCATACACGACCACCGCCACCGTATTGGACAGGTTCAGACTGCGGTTATCGGGCCGCATCGGCAGGCGGATGCGCTGGGCCGGCGGAAACGATTCGCGCAGCTGCGGCGCCAGGCCGCGCGTTTCGGCGCCGAACACGAACACGTCGCCGGGCCGAAATGCCGCCTGGGCGAAGGGCGACGAGCCGTGCGTGGTCAGGGCGAACATGCGCGCCGGACCGGGCTGCGAATCCTGCAGGAATGCATCCCAATTCTTGTGCACCTTCATGGTCGCGTAGTCGTGATAGTCGAGCCCCGCGCGGCGCATCTTGGCGTCGTCCAGCGGAAAGCCGAGCGGCTCGATCAGATGCAGTTGCGCTCCGGTGTTGGCGCACAGGCGGATGATGTTGCCGGTATTCGGCGGAATTTCTGGTTCGACCAGGACGACGTGAAACACAGCTTTCTCTCCTTAAAAATCAACGCGGTGGCGTACGCGCAAATACGAAGTTGCTCACCCGCGCCGCCCCGAACCGCTTGAACATGGCCGCCAGTTCGTGCAAGGTCTGGCCGCTCGTCATGACATCGTCGACCACCCCGATGTGCTGGCCGCGCACCATGGCCAGCGCTTCCGGCGCCACGATGAAGGCGTTGCGGATATTGGCGCGCCGTTGCGCCGGCGCCAGGCTGGACTGCGCGGGCGTGTCCAGCGCGCGGATCGCCAGCCGCGCGCGCAGGGGGATGCCGAGCGCGCGCGACAAGGGCCTGGCAATTTCCAGCGCCTGGTTGAAGCCCCGGCCTGCCAGGCGCGCGCGGCCCAGCGGCACCGCGCACAGCACATTCGGCAGCGGCAGAGCGCGCCGGCGCAGCACGGCATCGTGCAGCATGTGCGCGCACCACGGCGCCAGGGCCAGCGTGGCGCCGAACTTCAGTTGCAGCACCAATTGATCGACCGGCGCGGCGTAATCGGCCGCCACGACCGTGGCGTCGAACGCGGGACGCGCCCGCTGGCAGGCGCCGCACGGCCGCGCCGCATCCAGCGCCGCGCACGGGTTGGCGCAGCGCGGGCAGCGCGCCCGTTCCGGCGCCAGGTAGCGCGCGCAGCAGGGTGCGCACACGGGCGCACCGGCCCGCTGGCCGCACAGGGCGCACGCCGACGGCAGCAGGGCGCGCCATCCGAATCCGGTTCTCATTGCCCAGGCCTCCCGCCAAGCGGTTACACTAGCGCGCTCGATATCCCCGACATTATCTCATCTGCGCGCGCCCATGGCTTCTGATTCCACTCTCAGCGCACCGATCGATCTGGCGACGGTGCGCCGCCTGTTTTCGCGCCCGGCACGCATCGGCGGCGCCGATTTCCTGCGCCGCGAAATCGCCGCGCGCATGCACGAGCGCCTGCAGCTGGTGCGGCTGGTGCCGCGCCGCGTGCTCGACGCCGGCTGCGGCGCGGGCGCCGACCTGGCCGCGCTGCACAGGCAGTATCCGGCCGCGCACATCGTCGGCGTCGATGCCGCCCACGCCATGCTGGCCGGCGCCGCCGGCCCGGCCGCCAGCCAGGGTTCGCTCAACCGCATGCTCAGCCGGCTGCTGCCGGCCAAGACCGGGGTCGACCTGGCCTGCGCCGATTTCGCCAATTTGCCGTTCGGTCCGAACTCTGTCGATCTGATCTGGTCAAACCTCGCGTTGCCCTGGCATCCGCAGCCGGCCCGTGTATTTGCCGAGTGGCGCCGGGTGCTCAGCGTGGACGGTCTGCTGATGTTTTCCAGTTTCGGCCCGGACACCCTGCGCGAGCTGCGCAGCGCCCTGGCCGTGCTGGACGGTGCGCCGCACGTGCTGCCGTTTGTCGACATGCACGATTTCGGCGATCAACTGGTGGCGGCAGGCTTTTCCACGCCCGTCATGGACATGGAGACCATCACCGTCACGTATGACAGCGCGGCGGCGCTGCTGGCCGACGCGCGCGCGCTGGGCGGCAATCCGCTGGCCACGCGGCGGCGCGGCCTAATTGGCCGGGGCGGGTGGAATCAAGTCCTGGCGGCACTGGAAAGCCAGCGCCGCGCCGACGGCAAGCTGGCGCTGACGTTCGAAGTGATCTACGGCCATGCCTTCCGGCCGGCGCCGCGCACCACGGCGCACGGGGAGGCAATCATCCGCTTCACGCCGCGCCGGCCGGGTTAGCACGGGGCAGCGAGCGGCATGGGGGCGGGCAGGGTTTTTTACAAGGGCGGCGCCTGTGGCGGGGCGGATTATTCCTTGATGCGGCCCGCCTTCCTTGAGTATAATCAACGACTAATTTTGTCGACTGTGCTTGTGGTTGCTAATAAAAAAGGCGGCATCGGCGCCACCGAGCAGGGTCGGGAGCGAAAAGCAAGTCAGCGTTCATCGGTGTGCTTGAGTCACCTATTCACCTATGGTCGATGTCATGGTTCCAGTCTTGTTCCGGCGCGCCGGGGCAGCGTGGAGCCTTTTTGTGCGATGGTCTGGTAAGGCGGCGGAGGTTCGATGGCTGAATCGCTGAACGTTAAAAATACTTTTTTTGGGTGGTTGGGGAAAACATGACATATGCAAAGCGACTTCAAGCCTTGATGCTCGGTCTGGCCGTTGCAGCCAGCACGACAGCGATGGCTGCGCCGGAAATGCAGGGGCGTCCAGTTGAATACCAGTTGAACCTGCAAACGCCTGTAACGCAGATCGCCGCCGAAATCAACAACCTGCACACCTGGATGATGGTGGTCTGCCTGGTGATCTTCGTGGGCGTGTTCGGCGTGATGTTCTACTCGGTGTTCAAGCACCGCAAGTCGCTCGGCCACAAAGCGGCCACCTTCCACGAATCGACCGCCGTCGAAATCGCCTGGACCGTCGTGCCTTTCCTGATCGTGATCGGCATGGCGCTGCCCGCCACCAAGACCGTGGTCGGCATGAAAGACACCTCCAGCGCCGACATCACCATCAAAGCCACCGGCATGCAGTGGAAATGGGGCTACGATTACCTCAAGGGCGAAGGCGAGGGCATTTCCTTCCTGTCGAACCTGGCCACCCCGCGCGAAGCGGTGGGCTCGCCCGGCGTGGCGCCCGACCTGAGCAAGCGCAGCGAAAACTACCTGATGGAAGTCGACAATGAAGTGGTGGTGCCGGTCAATAAAAAGATCCGCATCGTCACCACCGCCAACGACGTGATCCACGGCTGGACCATTCCCGCCTTCGGCGTCAAGCAGGATGCCATCCCCGGTTTCGTGCGCGACACCTGGTTCAAGGCCGAAAAAACCGGTACCTACCGCGGCCAGTGCGTCGAGCTGTGCGGTAAGGAGCACGCCTTCATGCCGATCGTCGTCAAGGTCGTGACCGATGCCGACTACACCGCCTGGGTCGACGGCAAGAAGAAAGCCATGGCCGCGCTGGCCGACGATCCGGCCAAGGTCTGGACCATCGATGAACTGAAAACCAAGGGCGAGAAAGTCTACGCCACCAACTGCGTGGCTTGCCACCAGGCCAACGGCAAGGGTCTGCCGGGGGCGTTCGCCTCGCTGGACGCTTCGCCTGTCGTGAACGGCGAAAAAGCCGGCCAGATCGACGTTCTGCTGCACGGCAAGAAGAGCGGCAAATATCCTTCGGAAATGCCAGCCTGGAAGCAACTGTCGGATTCGGAAATTGCCGCGGTGATCACCTACACCCGCAACAGCTGGTCGAACAAGGCTGCTGAAAACATCGTTCAACCAGCCGAAGTCCTGGCTGCACGTAAGTAAGGTAAGGGAAAATCATGAGCACATCCACACTCGATCACGCACACGGCCACGATCACGCGCACGACCACCCGCACGGCTTGCGTCGCTGGCTGTTCGCGACCAACCACAAGGATATCGGTACCCTGTACCTGTGGTTCTCGTTCATCATGCTGCTCTCGGGCGGCGTGCTGGCGCTGATGATCCGTACCGAACTGTTCAAGCCGGGCCTGCAGTTTTTCCAGCCTGAATTCTTCAACCAGCTCACCACCATGCACGGCCTGGTGATGGTGTTCGGCGCGATCATGCCGGCTTTCGTGGGCTACGCCAACTGGATGATCCCGCTGCAAGTGGGCGCCTCCGACATGGCCTTCGCGCGCATGAACAACTTCTCGTTCTGGCTGCTGCCGCCGGCGGCGATCCTGCTGGCCACCTCGTTCCTGGTGCCTGGCGGCGCCACCGCGGCCGGCTGGACCCTGTACGCGCCACTGTCGACCCAGATGGGGCCCGGCATGGACATGGGTATTTTCGCGATGCACCTGATGGGCGCCTCGTCGATCATGGGTTCGATCAACATCATCGTCACCATCCTGAACATGCGCGCTCCCGGCATGACCCTGATGAAAATGCCGATGTTCTGCTGGACCTGGCTGATCACCGCCTACCTGCTGATCGCCGTGATGCCGGTCCTGGCCGGCGCCATCACGATGACCCTGACCGACCGTCACTTCGGCACCTCGTTCTTCAACGCGGCCGGCGGCGGCGACCCGGTCATGTACCAGCACATCTTCTGGTTCTTCGGCCACCCCGAGGTCTACATCATGATTCTGCCGGCCTTCGGCATCGTCTCGCAGATCCTGCCGGCCTTCGCCCGCAAGCCGCTGTTCGGCTACGCCTCGATGGTGTACGCCACCGCCTCGATCGCGATTCTGTCGTTCATCGTCTGGGCCCACCACATGTTCACCACCGGCATGCCGGTGACCAGCCAGCTGTTCTTCATGTACGCCACCATGCTGATCGCGGTGCCGACCGGCGTGAAAGTGTTCAACTGGGTCGCCACGATGTGGAAGGGCTCGATGACCTTCGAAACCCCGATGCTGTTCTCGGTCGGCTTCATCTTCGTGTTCACCATGGGCGGCTTCACCGGCCTGATCCTGGCGGTCACCCCGATCGACATCCAGCTGCAGGATACCTATTATGTGGTGGCGCACTTCCACTACGTGCTGGTGGCCGGCTCGCTGTTCGCCCTGTTCGCCGGTTTCTACTACTGGTCGCCGAAATGGACCGGCCACATGTACAGCGAACTGCGCGGCAAAATCCACTTCTGGGCATCGCTGATCACGTTCAACGTCACCTTCTTCCCGATGCACTTCCTGGGCCTGGCCGGCATGCCGCGCCGCTACGCCGACTACCCGGCGCAGTTCACCGACTTCAACACCATCGCCTCCATCGGCGCATTCGGTTTCGGCCTGTCGCAGGTGTACTTCCTGTTCTTCGTGGTCCTGCCGACCATCCGTGGCGGCGCCAAAGCGGCCGACAAGCCATGGGATGGCGCCGAAGGCCTCGAGTGGACCGTTCCAAGCCCAGCGCCGTTCCACACGTTTGAAACGCCGCCGCTGGTTAAGTAAGATGTTTTGACGGGAGCGCGGCGTGCCGCGCTCCCGCCGTGTCAGGTAAATGTTATGACTGCGCCAAAAAAGCCGAACAACCTCAGGACTGGCCTGATCATTGGCGGCATCGCCCTGTTTTTCTTCGTGATGGTGTTCGTCAAGCGCATCTGGCTGAGCTGATATGAGCGACGAACGGCAAGCCCGGTACGAACAGTCCGGACGGCTCCAGCTGAACCGGACCATGCTCGGCAAGCTGCTGGTGGTGGCGGTGCTGATGTTCGGCTTCGGCTACGCGCTGGTGCCGGTCTACAGGCAATTGTGTGAAGTGATGGGCATCAACGTACTGACCCAGCCGGACGGCACGGTCGAACGCGATCCCAACACCCAGATCGACAAGTCGCGCACCATCACGGTGGAGCTCGACGGCAATGCGCAGGGACCATGGCGGTTTCGCCCGACCACGCGCAGCATCCAGGTGCATCCGGGGGAGCTGGCCACGGTGACGTACGAAGTGGTCAACACCCAGGCGCGCACGGTGCAGGCGCAGGCGATTCCCAGCTATGCGCCGCAGTCGGCGACGCCGCATTTTAAGAAAGTCGAGTGCTTCTGCTTCAAGCAGCAGACCTTGAAGGCCCATGAGGCCAGGCAGATGCCGGTGGTGTTCTTCATCGATCCGGCCCTGCCGCGCGAGGTGAAAACCATCACGCTGTCGTACACGTTTTTTGAAATTGCCGGCACCCAGGCAGCGGCCAAATAAGGGGACGCGCGATGGACGAGTTAAGCAAGGCAACCCGGCGCAAGGCTTCGTTCGGGGCCACGATGAAAGCGGTGTTCTGGTCGTTTTTCGGCATCCGCAAGCGCAGCGATTACGAGAAGGATTCGGCCAGCCTGAATCCGATCCACGTGATTATTGCCGCCCTGATCGGCGTGCTGCTGTTCATCGGCGTGCTGGTGGCGCTGGTGCGGGTGGCCGTGAGCCGGTAAGGTTTAGCAGTAACAGTAACGCAGGTAATAAACACGCGCAGCAAGCAATTCACCGCATACAAGTTTGATTGAGGAGATGAAGATGAGTTCACCACACGCCGCACCGTACTACTTCGTACCCGGCCCATCCCGCTGGCCGATGATGGCCGGCCTGTCGCTGCTGGTCACGATGGTCGGCGCGTCCGGCTGGGTCAATGGCGCCTCCTGGGGCCCGCTGCTCAACATCGCCGGCATCCTGGCGACCATCCTGGTGCTGTACTTCTGGTTCGGCGACGCCATCGGCGAATCCGAATCGGGCCAGTACGGTCCGCGCATCGACCTGTCGTTCCGCTGGTCGATGAGCTGGTTCATCTTCTCCGAAGTGATGTTCTTCGGCGCCTTCTTCGGCGCGCTGTTCTATGCCCGCTCGATCACCATGCCCTGGCTGGCCGACCTGGACCATAAACTGCTGTGGCCGGATTTCGCCGGCCAGTGGGGCACCGGCGGCCCGGCCGGCGTGGTGGAAAGCTTCACCACCATGGGCCCATTCCCGATCCCGACCATCAACACCGCGCTGCTGCTGACCTCGGGCGTGACCCTGACCATCTCCCACCACGCCCTGCGCGCCGGCCACCGCGCCCAGACCGCGTTCTGGCTGTTCGCCACCGTGCTGCTGGGCGCGGTCTTCATGGGCTTCCAGGCTTACGAATACTCGCACGCTTACAGCGAACTGAACCTGAAGCTGACCTCGGGCATCTACGGCTCGACCTTCTTCATGCTGACCGGCTTCCACGGCTTCCACGTGACCATGGGCGCGATCATGCTGTCGGTGGTGCTGTACCGCGTCATGAAGGGCCACTTCACGCCGGAACACCACTTCGCCTTCGAAGGCGCGGCCTGGTACTGGCACTTCGTCGACGTCGTGTGGCTGGGCCTGTACATCGTCGTGTACTGGCTGTAAGTTTTACTGAGCGGCGAGGGCCAGGCCTTCGCCGGCTGAACCGGGGGCGTGATTAGCGGGGCGAGAATGGCCCGGTTGACCGTTCCCGGTTTTTGTTTGTGGGCGGGGAATTAACGCAGGCCGGTCGGCGCGATCCAGCCCATCTTGTAGGCGCCCATCAGCAGCAGGAACAGCGTGACCGACAGCCCGACCCGCATCGCCAGCGCATGCACCGTGCGGTTGCTCTTGCCCTTGTCGCGCATGAGGAAAAACAGCGCCGAGGCAAGGCTGCCGAGAATGCCGATGAAGGCGAGCGCGACCAGGATTTTCATGTTGGGTGTGTTGTCAAATGTGTGAGGCATCATTGTAATGCGTATCGGCTTCCGCTTTCGTGCTATTCCCCTGATCGCCACCGTGCTGCTGGTCGCGCTCGGGATCTCGCTCGGGCGCTGGCAGGACCGGCGCGCGGCCGAGAAAACCGCACTGCAGCTGCAGCTGAGCGAGCGCGCCAGGGGCGAACCGCTGCAGATCGGCGCCGCGCCCATCGCCGCCGGGGCGGTGCAGTATCGGCCGGTGCGGGTCACCGGCGAGTTCGTGGCCGGCTATCCGCTGTTTCTCGACAATCGCCCGCTCAACGGCAAGACCGGCTTCTATCTGCTCATGCCGCTGCGCATCGCCAATTCCAATATGCATGTGCTGGTGGCGCGCGGCTGGCTGCCGCGCTACACCGCCGAGCACGACCGCCTGCCGGACTTTGCCACCCCGGTCGGCACGGTGACCGTGACCGGCATCGCCAAAGACAGCATGGGCCATGTGATGCAGCTGGGCGATGCGGCGGCCGTCAAGCCGCGCGCCATCCTGCAAAATATCGCCGTGGCCGATTTCGCGGCTGCCAGCAAGCTTGCCGTGCAGCCGTTTTTCATCGAGCAGCAGGCCCCGGCCGGCGCCGGCGACCGGATCGAGCGCGCCTGGCCCGCGCCCGCGCTCGGTGTCGACAAACACAAGGGCTACGCCTTCCAGTGGTACGCGCTGGCGGCGATGGCGCTTCTCTCTTTCTTAGTGACAGGATTTCGACGTGCAAGAAACGATGAATAAGGCGGCCACGCGTGGCGCTGGGCGGTGGAAATTGCTGGCCGTGCTGCTGGTATGCGCGGCCCCGCTGATTTTTTCCTACCTGACCTATTACGTGATCAAGCCGGCCGGGCGCACCAATTACGGCGCCCTGATCGACCCGCGAGAGTATCCGATTCCCGACCTGAAAGCGACCACGCTGGACGGCAAGCCCACCAGCCTGGAGGCTTACAAGGGCAAGTGGCTGCTGGTGAAAGTCGGCCCGGCCGACTGCGCCGACGCCTGCCGCAAGCAGCTGTTCGCCATGCGCCAGCTGCGCCTGATGCAGGGCAAGGAAATGGAGCGGATCGAAAGAATCTGGCTGATCACCGACGACGCCCCGCTCGACACCATGCTCATGCGCGAATACGACGGCATGCGCCTGCTGCGCGTGCAGCGCGACGCCGTGCTCAAGTGGCTGCCGGTGGAGCAGGGCGGCGATGCGGCCGCTCACATGTTCATGATCGATCCGCTCGGCAACCTGATGATGCGCTTCCCCAAGGACGCCGCCGACAGCACCGACAATGCCGGCAAGGTCAAGAAGGACATCTACAAGCTGCTCAAAGCGTCCGCGATCGGCTAAGCGATGCAACTGTCTTCCGCAGCACAACTTGCCATCACCGGCCTGCTGGCGGCCTCGCTGCCGCTGGCCATGGTATGGATGTCGTCCGACGCCAATAAATACCGCAAGCTGGTCTGGGTGACGGCGTTCCTGACCTTCGACCTGATCGTGTTCGGCGGCTTCACCCGCCTGACCGATTCCGGCCTGGGCTGTCCGGACTGGCCGGGCTGCTACGGCGCCGCCAATCCCTTCCTGGCCCATGCCGAGATCAGCGCCGCCGAAGCCTTGCTGCCGAGTGGACCGGTCACGGTGCTCAAGGCCTGGATCGAAATGATCCACCGCTTCCTGGCCATGGGCATCGGCATCCTGATCATCGCCCTGCTTGGCACCGCCGTGCTGCAATGGCGCCGGTCGCGCCGCGCCGAATTCCACCCCGGCCTGCCGGCTGCGCTGTTTCTGTTCGTCTGCCTGCAAGGCGCGTTCGGCGCCTGGACCGTGACGCTGAAACTGCAACCGGTGATCGTCACCATCCACCTCCTGCTCGGCATGGGGCTGCTGGCCATGCTGGTCTGGCTGGGCGCGCGCCAGAGCGGCCTGCATGCCGATGCGGTGCCGAACCGGCTGCGTACGCTGGCCCTGTGTTCCGGCCTCATCCTGGCTGTGCAGATTGCGCTGGGCGGCTGGGTCAGCACCAACTACGCGACCCTGGCCTGCACCGAATTTCCGCTGTGCGGCGGCAAGCTGGTGCCGGACATGGACTTCCAGCATGGCTTTACCCTGTGGCGCGAACTGGGCAAGACCGCCGCCGGCCACTACCTGCCGTTTTCCGCGCTGACCGCGATCCACTGGGTGCACCGCAATATGGCCTTCGTGGTGCTGGCCGTGCTCGGCCTGACCGCCTGGCGCGCCCGCCGGGTGCCGGGCCTGGCGCGCAGCGCGCGCCTGATCCTGCTCGTGCTCGGCATTCAGATACTGAGCGGCCTCGCCACGG
>CBFGOU010000082.1:0-11998 GCA_965650445.1 uncultured Oxalobacteraceae bacterium
GGTCTGCCCCTTGAGCGCGGCGGAAAAATCGGTCACGCCGACCACGCCCGGCAGCTTGCGCGCGGCGGCAGCATCGAACGAGGCGACCGCTGCGCCGATCTCCGGCGCCATCGCCACGGCGGCGTACAGCATGCCGGGCACGCGCGCATCGATGCCGAACAGCGCGCTGCCATCGACTTTGGCGGGCGTGTCGCGGCGCGGCACCGGCTGGCCGATCAGTTTGAATTCGCGCACCTGCTTAAGCCGTACATCGGCCGCCCCGATACCGGCGCCGACCGACGCCGCAAGCGCGGCCAGGCTGGCGTAGCTGGCCTGCCTGCCCGCGGGACCGCTGACCGTGCCGTCCCGCGTCGAGCAGGCCGATGGCGCCACCTTCCACTGCGCGGCAGCCGCGGCGACCAGCATGGCGCGCGCCACGGCGCCGGCTTCGCGCATCGGCAGCCACAGGTCTTTCATGCTGGACGAGCCGCCGGTCATCATGATGCCCATCTCGCGGGCCACCTTGGACAGCACCCAGCGCGCACCGTCCTGCATGCTGCCGCGCGCGTCGGGGTGGAACGGCAGGCTTTCGCGAATGACCTCCAGATTACTGAAGATCTTGTCGATCGGCGCCTGTTCGATCCGCACCGACGCCAGCGCCACATCCATCTCCTCGGCCACCAGCATCGGCAAGGCGGTGTTGACGCCCTGCCCCATCTCGCTTTTCGGCACCACCACGGACACCGTGCCGTCGGTCCCGATGGCGATCCAGCCGTTCAAGGCGATGGCGCCGGCCACGCTCAAGGGCCGCGTGCCGCGCAGGCGCTGGCGCGGCGGCTGGACAGTCCAGCCGACCAGCAGCGCGCCGGTGGCGGCCATGGTGCCGAGGATCAAGCGGCGCCGCTGGATCTTCATGCGGCGCGGTTGTCCACCTGCCCGCCCGACCAGCCGGCCAGCAGGGCGGCGGCCGAGACCGGACGGCTGTACAGGTAGCCCTGCGCCAGGCTGCAGCCGTGGCGCAGCAGGAAGGCGGCCTGGTCGTCGGTCTCGACGCCTTCGGCGATCACCGACAGGTTCAGGCTCTTGCCGAGCTGGATGATGGCGATGGCGATGGCCTCGTCATTGACGTCGGTGGAGATGTCCTTGATGAAGCTGCGGTCGATCTTGAGCGTTTGCACCGGCAGCTGCTTCAGATAGGCCAGCGAGGAATAGCCGGTGCCGAAATCGTCGATCGCCAGGCCGACCCCGATGTCGCGCAGGTCGTTGACGAAATCCAGCGTGTCGCCGGTATTCATGATGACCGACTCCGTCACTTCCAGCTGCAGGCGTTCGGGGTCGAGCCCGGTCTCGTCGAGGATGTCTTTGACCATGCCGACGATGCTGCCGCGTTCGAACTGCTTGGCCGACAGGTTGACGGCGACCTTGGGCACGTACAGACCCGACGCCTGCCAGCACACCATCTGGCGGCAGGCTTCCTGCAGCACCCATTTGCCCAGCGCGTTGATGAAACCGGTGTCCTCGGCCAGCGCGATGAAGCGCACCGGCGCGATCAGGCCCAGCTCGGGATTGTCCCAGCGCACCAGCGCCTCCACGCCGACCAGGCGTCCGCTTTCGATTTCGACCTGCGGCTGGTAGTGCAGGAAAATCTCGTTCTTGTCGATCGAACGGCGCAGCAGCGCTTCCAGGCGCAGGCGCTCGACGCCGTCGCCGGTCATCGATGGCGCGTAGAACTGGTAGCCGTTGCGCCCGCGCGCCTTGGCCTGGTACATGGCCACGTCGGCATTGCGGATCACCATATTGAGGTCGTCGGCATCGGCCGGGAACAGGCTGATGCCGACGCTGGCGGTGACGAACAGCTCGTAGTCGGACACGATGAACGGCTGCTCGAACATGGCCATGAGCTTTTCGGCCACCATGCCGGCGCCGAACTGGCCTTCGATATTCTCCAGCAGCACGATGAATTCGTCGCCGCCCAGGCGCGCCAGGGTGTCGCCGTCGCGCAGGCGCCGCTGCAGCGCGCCGGCGACCTGCTTGAGCAGCTCGTCGCCGACGTGATGGCCGAGCGTGTCGTTGACGTTCTTGAAGCGGTCCAGATCGATGAACATGACTGCCAGCTGCTCGCCGTCGCGCGCGGCGCGCTGCAGCGCGTGATGCAGGCGGTCGTGGAACAGCAGGCGGTTCGGCAGCGCGGTGAGCGGATCGTGGTGCGCCATGTGGTCGAGCTTTTCCTGCGACTCCTTGACCTTGGTGATGTCGCTGAACACGCCCACGTAATGGGTGATGGTGGCGTGGTCGTCGCGCACCGCCGATACCGTCAGCCACTCCAGATACAGTTCGCCGTTCTTGCGCACGTTCCAGATCTCGCCGCGCCAGAATCCGGTCTCGGCCAGTTCGGCCCACAGGGCGCCGTAGAACGCGGCGTCCTGGCGGCTCGAGCGGGTGAAACTGAATTCCTGGCCGAGCGCCTCCATTTCGATGAAGCCGGTGATCTGGGTAAACGCGGGGTTGACGGCGACGATGCGGCCATCCACGCCGATCACCATCACGCCGTCGGCGATGTGTTCGAGCACGGTGGCCGACAGGCGCAGCTTTTCCTCGGCCTGGCGGCGCGCGGTGACGTCGGCGAACACCCAGATGCTGCCGCCGTCGGTGCGGGACGGGTCGAGCGCGCGCCCGCTGACCAGGCACCAGAACAGCGAGCCGTCGCGCTTGCGGTACTGGCGCTCCTCGGCGAACTCCTTGCCTTCGCCCAGATTGGGGTAATTGCGCTGCCCGGCCGCCTCGAAATCCTGCTGGTCGGCGAATACGATGGCGGTCGATTTGCCGGCCATGTCGCCGCTGGCGTAGCCAAACAGCTGCTCGCAGCGGCGGTTGACCGAGACCACGCGGCGCTCGCGCACGAACATTACGCCGAACATGACGTTGTCGAGAATCGCGCTTTGTTCGGACAGTAGCGCTTCGATGCGCATTTCATTGTGTTTGCGCTCGCCGATGTCGGAGATGATGCCGTCGATCCACACCACCTTGCCGTCCGGGCCGGACTGCGGCTGGCCGTTCTCGGACACCCAGCGCTCGGTGCCGTTGGCGTCGACGATGCGGTACTCGACCTCGTATTCGTGGCCCATGCGCAGCGCTTCGCGCACCACGGCGTGGTGCATGCGCCGGTCCTCGGGGCAGACCAGGTTGGCCCATTCGACGGTGGTGCCGCGCATGAACTGGTAGGCCGGATAGCCGGTGATTTCTTCGATGGCGTCGCTGACGAAGTCGATCGGGCCGTCCGGCCTGACCCGAAATACCGCACCGGGGACCTGATTGACGATGGTGCGGAAGCGTTCCTCGCGCTGGCCGATGTCGTTGAACAGGTGCTTGATCGCCACCCGCATCTGTTCCATCTGGCGGCTCAGGCGTCCGAGTTCGTCGTTGCCGCCCAATTCCAGCTGGGCGTCGAAGTCGCCGCGCGACAGGTCGTCGGAAAAAGTCATCAGCTTGCGCAGCGGGTTCAGGAGGCGCCGGTTCAAAAACAGCACGATCAGCAGCAGCGACATGGCCAGCTGCGCCGCCAGCACCATGGTGTAATTGAGCTGCTTGCCGCGCAGCTCCTGCTGGCTGCGGGCGTCGTCCATCTGCAATTCCACCCGGCCGATATGCTCGCCGCGCACGACGATGGCGCGCGCCGCCTTGTACACGGTGCCGTAGGCGCGCTCGGGGGCGCTGACGTTGATGAATTCGGTGTCGCCCTGGCCCAGCACGCGGATATTGAGCACCGACGGATCGCGCATGACCGACTCGACCAGCGATCGGGCCGACTCGGCATTCATATTCCACAGCGATTCCTGCATGCCCAGCGCGAGAATGTCGGCGTTGCGCTGCAAGGATTCGTGCACGGCGGTGGTGGCGGCGCGCTGTTCCTGCACCCCGATCAGCACATAGCTGCCCACGATGGCTGGCAGCACCAGCCCGCCGAAGACCACGGCCAGCAGGGCGCCGTAAATCGACAGGCCGTACAGTGCGCCAATCCGGGCGCGCAGACGCTTGAGAACGTTAGTTAGCATCAGGTCGATAGGAAACGGGTCGCGCGCCTCGTGAGCACGGTTACCTGAATGGTTATTGAATGATGGTCATGTTGATAGTTTATTTCCCGGTTGTAATTATGCGCTGATTTCCTGCCATTTTAGAAAAAAACAATTAAGTTGCGGCTTTTTCCACACGCTTGTCTTGGGCACGCTGTGGAAAGCTGGTAACGCCAGCAAGATTTCCTTCATCTTGTTATGATCGCTGCACTTTTACTAAGGGGATCACCATGAGTTTTTCCATGTACGACGCTTCCGTGCCGGTTTTCAAACAAATCCTGGGCAGCCTGTCGGCCATTCTCGACAAGGCCGAAGCCCACGCCGCCGAGAAGAAAATCGAACCGGCCGCCCTGCTCCAGGCGCGCCTGTACCCAGACATGTTCCCGCTGCTGCGCCAGGTCCAGGTCGCCTGCGACTTCGCCAAGGGTGCCAGCGCCCGTCTGGCAGGGGCCGACGTGCCGCGCTTCGAGGATCTCGAGCAATCGTTCCCGGAACTGCGCGAACGCATCGCCAAAACCGTGGCCTTCATCGACGGCTTGCCGCAGGACGGGATCGAAGCGAGCGCCCAGCGCGACATCACCACCAGCACGGGCGCAAACGCGCGCCAGTTCAAGGGCCAGGTCTATCTGATGCACTACGCCCTGCCGCACTTTTATTTCCATGCGACCACCGCGTATGCGATCTTGCGCCACAACGGTGTGGAAGTTGGCAAAAAAGACTTTATCGGCAGTTTCTAAGTTTTTAGCTCTTGGGGGACTTCGCTACGGTGCGAGCTCCCCTTAAGTGTTTCGGCGCGGATACCCTTGCGCCAAAATACGCTGCCACACCAGCTCTTTTTCCTCGGCGCCCATGGAAACCCAGTGCGCCACCTCCACCACCGTGCGGCCGCAGCCGCGGCAGACATCGTCGAACGTGGTCGAGCAGACCGCCACGCAGGGCGTGTCCGGACGAATTGGCAACTTCACCGTTTCCTGCGCCTGGCGGTCGCCGCCGGCGTCACTTGGCCGGGCCGACATCGAGTCCATCCCAGCCTTCGTGACCCAGTTTGCGCATGGTCTCGATATTCTTCTCGAAGATGTCGGCCGCATCCGGAAAGGCCTCCACCGCGCGCTCGATGCTGTCTTCGCGCAGCAATTGCAGGATCGGGTAAGGCGCGCGGTTGGTGTAATTGCTGATGTCGTTCTGGTCGGTATCGGCGAACTGGTAGTCCGGGTGGAAGCTGGCCACCTGCAATTCGCCATCGAGCTGCATGTCTTCCACGGCAGCGTCTGCCACATCGAGAAATTCGTTGTAATCGAGGAAATCGGTCATCACGAAGGGATGGATCAGCAGGGTCGTGTCGACCTCTTCCGGATCGGTGTCGGACAAATATTGCAACTCGTCCATCAGCTGCTCCAGCAGCGCTTCCGGCGAGGTTGCCGGCGACACCACATAACGCACCTGCTTCTTGACGTGCACAGCCTTGGCGAACGGGCACAGATTCAGGCCGATGACGGCCTTTTCCAGCCAGCGCTCGGTGGCGGCGATGATGTCGTCATCGTCCACATTCAGGTTCGGATTGCTCGTCGGTTTGCTCATCAACACTCTATATATAGTCGGTTACGGCGCGCCGGAATGGCCGCGCGCAGCCGAATTGTACGCACTTTTGCGCCAACTCAGGTCCCTGGCACGTGCGCCACCGTACTTTAGGCTGACAAGTGCCGAACACATGAGCTACGGATATACCCCCTCCTAGTATATGCATCCAGCCCAGGGAGCACACAATGGCAATCTACTATCTTTTTGTGATACTCCCGCTATCGCTCGTTTTCAACACGACAATATTGGGCAAAAAAGTTGTCAAAGTTTTTGCCGTTCCGCTTGGATTTTTTCTTGACTCAGCGGTCCGGTCCTACGTACACTCCGACCTTATCTATTCGAAGTCCGGCAGTTCTCGGACGCAACAATGGAACGCTATGCACAAAACGACCCGCAACACCTTCGCACTGGCAGCATTCGTCGTCATGCTCACCCCAGCGCTCAGCCACGCGATCGACACTGCGCCGGCGACGCTCGCACCACAGATTTCCCAGCAGACTGCCAAGTCTGCCCCCCTGCAGCCCTTTCCCGCCGTCAAAACCGAGGAATATAAAGAAGCTGACGTCTGGGGCCGGATCCGCACCGGCTACGCCATTCCCGACCTCGACAATGCCCTGGTGGCCAAGCACGTCACCTGGTACACCAACCGTCCCGACCAGCTGGTACGCATTTCGGCGCGCGCCTCGCGCTACCTGTTCCACGTCGTGCAAGAGCTGGAAAAGCGCAACATGCCGACCGAACTGGCCCTGCTGCCGGTGATCGAATCGGCCTTCAATCCGCAGGCGTACTCGAGCGCCAACGCGTCCGGCCTGTGGCAGTTCGTGCCCGGCACCGGCAAGGATTTCAATCTCAAGCAGAACATGTTCAAGGACGAGCGCCGCGGCGTGCTGGCCTCGACCGATGCCGCGCTGACCTATCTGCAGCGGCTGTACGGCATGTTCGGCGACTGGCAGCTGGCCCTGGCCGCCTACAACTGGGGCGAAGGCAACGTGCAGCGCGCCATCAAGAAGAACCAGGCGCTGGGCAAGCCCACCGATTTCGACAGCCTGTCCGAACTGATGCCGGCGGAAACGCGCAACTACGTTCCCAAGCTGCAGGCGGTCAAGAACATCATCGCCAATCCCGCGCACTACGGTGTGGAGCTGCCGGTCATTAACAACCAGCCCTACTTCACCGCCGTCGACAAGACCAGCGACATCGACCTGACCATCGCGGCCCAGCTGGCCGAACTGTCGGTGGAAGAATTCAAGGCGCTCAATCCGCAGTTCAACCGTCCGGTCATCACCGGCGGCGAACAGACCAAGATTTTGCTGCCGCAGGAAAACGCCGAGAAGTTTCAGCTGAACCTGGCGCAATGGGGCCGTGCGCTGTCGACCTGGACCACCCACAAGATCACCAGCGCCAAGGAAAGCATTGCCTCCCTGGCATCGCGCTTCCACACCACGCCTGAAGTGATCCGTCAGGCCAACAACATTCCGGCGCAGACGCGCCTGAAGGCCGGATCGACGATTCTGGTGCCGAAGACCTCGGCGTCGATGCATAGCGATATCGCCGAAACCGTCATCGACAACGCCGTGATGGCGTTCGAGGCGGAACGCGCGCCGAGCAAGCGCCGCGCCAAGGCGATGACCAATGCCCAAAAGCTCAAGGCCAAGGCCGCCGACGCGATGGCATCGATCAAGTCGCGCGTCTCGCGCAGCAAGCGCAACGACGGCTGATTCGATCTCGCCTGAACAAAAAACCGGTCCCAGGACCGGTTTTTTTATGGTCACCCCGTTAGCCCGAGGCCGGCGCCCGCTTTGCGCGCCAGCGTTCAGGCAAGCTCAGCAGTCATTCGCGTTGTGAATGGGCACGCACAAATGAATTCACCTGTACAGGCAGGCCCCGAATACTGTATAGTACTGTTTGTGCGCTGCAATATGTTTCTCGCAATAATCAATGCGATGGCTTTTTAGCAGTTACAAGCAGTACAACTAGCAGCTTCGCAAGCCTGGGCGTATCCCCTGGATACCCCGATATAAAGCCCTCCCGCCTTTGGTGTCGCACCTGACACCGTCCCGGCGCAAAGCTTTTGTGCCGAAATTTCTTTCATTTTTGAGTCATTTCGTTTTGGTTGGCGTTGCTATTTTGCGCTCGCAGCATTTGCTCGGGCGCTGATCTATACGAAAGAAAAGAACATAATGAGTTTTGAAGCACTAGGCCTCCACCCAACGATCGTCAAAGCAGTCACCGATGCCGGCTATACCAAGCCAACGCCAGTTCAGGAACAAGCCGTTCCTGCGGCAATCGAAGGCCGTGACCTGCTGGTGTCGTCGCAAACGGGTTCGGGCAAGACCGCGGCATTCATGCTGCCGGCACTGCACAAATTCGCCGTGGCTGAGCAATCGCCGGCGGCCCGCACCGCAGCCCAGGAAGCGCAGTCGGCGCGCGCCCGTGGCGAGCGTCCACGTTTCAAGGCGGCCCAGCCAAAAATGCTGGTGCTGACCCCGACCCGCGAACTGGCCCTGCAAGTGACCACCGCGACCGAAAAATACGGCACCCAGATCCGCCGCATCAAAGCCGTGTCGATCCTGGGCGGCATGCCCTATCCAAAGCAGATGCAACTGCTGTCGCGCAATCCGGAAATTCTGGTGGCCACCCCTGGCCGTCTGATCGACCACATGGAATCGGGCAAGATCGACTTCTCCCAGCTGCAGGTTCTGGTGCTGGACGAAGCTGACCGCATGCTCGACATGGGCTTCATCGACGACATCGAAAAGATCGTCGCCGCGACCCCGTCGACCCGCCAGACCATGCTGTTCTCGGCAACCCTGGACGGCGTGGTAGGCAATATGGCCCGCCGCATCACCAGCAACCCGATGATCATCCAGATCGCCAGCTCGGCCTCGCGCCACGAGAACATCACCCAGCGCGTGCACTTCGTCGACGACCTGTCGCACAAGAACCGCCTGCTGGACCATCTGCTGCGCGACGAAACGCTGGATCAGGCCGTGGTCTTCACCGCCACCAAGCGTGACGCCGACACCATCGCCGACCGTCTGAACATCGCCGGTTTCTCGGCCGCCGCACTGCATGGCGACATGCACCAGGGCGCCCGTAACCGTACCCTGGACGGCCTGCGCCGCGGCCAGGTCAAGGTGCTGGTCGCGACCGACGTTGCCGCGCGCGGCATCGACGTACCGAACATCACCCACGTGTTCAACTACGACCTGCCGAAGTTCCCGGAAGACTACGTGCACCGCATCGGCCGTACCGGCCGTGCCGGCCGCAATGGTGTGGCCGTTTCGCTGGTCAACCATGCTGAAGGCATGAACGTCAAACGCATCGAGCGCTTCACCAAGCAGCTCATTCCGGTCAACGTCATCGAAGGCTTCGAGCCGAAGAAGACTGCGGCACCGCGTTCGTCGACCCGTCCGGGCGGCTGGAAACCGGGCGACAACCGCTCGGCCGCCAAGCCAGGCCAGCGCACCTTCAGCAAGCCGAACGCGGCGCCACGCCGTGACGGCGCGGCCGGTGGCGGCTACAAAGGCTCCAACCCGCGTCCTGCCGACGGCGCCCGCCGTTCGTACGGCGACCGTTAATCAGGTCCCGGGTTGAATAAAAAACGGCTACTTCGGTAGCCGTTTTTTTTGCTCGCGGCGATGAAGTGCGCTCAACAAAACCTCTCCATAAGCGACCAGAGCTGGTTGAAACAAAGTGCTCGTGGGAACAGACGCCCGGCGGGTGCTCCGCCCTTCCAAATGTGCTGCATCATCATTTCTCAGGAATCATTCCAATCGTTCCAAGCCACGTTTCGACCAGCTTGGGCCACTTCGTGATTGGAAGCTTCGTAGGACGAAGTCCAAACGCGTGTCCGCCATGGGCGAACAAGTGCATCTCGACGGGTATGTTCGCCTTCTTCAGGGCCGCATAATAAAGAAGCGAAAACTCCACCGGGTCTACCGGGTCGTCTTGCGCATGAAGCAGGAACGTCGGAGGCGTTTGACTGGTGACTTCAATGGTGGGGTTCAGCTTTGAAAGGTCAGCGCGGTAGTTGGCCGACATATGCCCAGGATAAAGAGACACAGCAAAATCAGGACGACAACTTTCTGCGTCTGCCTGATCGACAGGCGCATATATACGCTTGGGATGCGTACTGATTGACGCGACCAGGTGGCCGCCTGCGGAAAACCCAAGAACCCCAATCTTGTTCGGATCGATGTTCCAGTCGGCTGCATGATGGCGAATAAGGCCCAGGGTCCTTTGCGCATCGTGCAGCGCCGTGTGTGTCTTTGGAATGACACGAATGTTGCGAACTGAATCCCAGTGCGGACCTGATCCCGGGACACGATATTTCAACAGCACGCAGGTGACGCCAATCGATGTCAGCCAGTCGCAAACTTCCGTTCCTTCAAGATCGATGGCCAGAACCCGATAGCCTCCGCCAGGAAAAACGATAACGGCGGCACCGGTGTTTTTTCCCTTTGGCGAGTAGATCGTCATCGTAGGCCGCGTGACGTTGGCCACCTCCAGCCAGGGTCTTTCTGCGATGAGCTTCTCTTCCCGCAGCGTCATCTCGTCCTCCGGTCCGGTGGCTGATTGCGCGTCAGGTATCGCTCCGGGCCAGATCGGCAATTGTTGATGTCCGTTCGCCGGCTGCCATGCAGCTGCGTGCACGGTCGCACAAGCAAACGCCGCAACAATACTGAAAATATACTTCAAAGGATATCCTGTCAAAAGTCGTGAGCCCACATCATTTTTGCTGCTACATCGCACAGGTCCTGAACCCGACGAACATGTCGTTACGCTCAGGCAGATAGAAATTGCGGAAGCGCGCCGAGCGGAAGCGCGCCGGGGTCGCAAACGACGCCCCGCGCAGCACCTGGTGGGTCATGAACCACGGCTGCGAATACTCGCGATAGCGGTCCGGCGCAAAGCCCGGATACGGCTCGAACGGCGTCGCGGTCCATTCCCACAGCTGGCCCCAGCGAAAGCCGGCCTGCGACGACACCGCCGCATATTCCCACTCCGGCTCCGTCGGCAGCCGGCGCCCCGCCCAGGCGCAATAGGCCTGCGCCTCGTACAGCGACACATGGCGCACCGGCTCGTGCGGCGGCAAGGTCGATGGCCGCCCGAAGCGGATGGTACGCCACTGGTCGGCCTCGCGCTGCCAGTACAGCGGCGACGAGCGCTCCTGGCGCATCAGCCAGGCGCTGCCCGCCACGCTCCAGAACTGGCGGTTCTGATAGCCGCCATCGGCGATGAATTCGGCATATTGCCCGTTGGTCACCAGCCCCGCATCGATGCGAAATGGCGCCACGTACACGGGATGGGCCTGCTTTTCGTTATCGAACACGAAACCCGCCTCCGCCGGCCCGCCCAGCTGATGCGTGCCACCGGGAAAACCAATGTCGCCAGCCGGCGCCGAGCCGGCCGTGTCGAGCAAGCCGGCCGGCGTGGCCACGCCCAGCGTCTGCAGGGTGTACAGCAGCGCCTCGCCATGCATGTCCTCGTGCGCCAGCGCCAACCGGTACGGATACAATGCCTCGTCGGTGCCGGCCTCGCGCGAGAGCTTGTCGAGCGTGCGGTCCAGGACCTCGCGACAATAGGTCTTGAGCGCGCCGGCACTGGGCAGGTCGAGCGTCCAGCGCGAGCGGTGCGGCACCGTTGCCGAGTCGAACCAGTCGTCCCCGCGGGTGAGCAGCGAAGGCCGCTGGGCCGCCGCCGTGTGGGTCGACATGGCCTCGCGCAGCACGAACCACTCGGCAAACCATGCCGTATGGCCAAGCTCCCACAGCGGTGGATTGATGGTCGGAATATGCGGTACGCGTGAAAGCAAATCGAAGCCATCGGAGGCCAGGCAATCGAACAGGCTGAGCGTATAATTTCGAGCATCCTGCAGCGATTCTGCCAACGCCTGCGGCCTGGTGCGCCGGAACGATGCGGTAAGTGAATTCATGACCTTGATTGTATCGAGTTTTAAGGGAGAACGACCGATGGCAGGCAAGCACGTCCTGATCGTGAGCCCCGCGTCCGCCGCCGAAAACAACGGCAACTGGCAGACTGCGCGACGTTGGTCGCTCTACCTGCGCGAGCGGCACCGCATCGCCATCGCGCCCGGCCTGGACCCGGGCGCCGTCAACGCGCCCGATCTGCTGATCGCCCTGCATGCGCGCCGTTCCGCCGACGCGCTGAGCGCCTTCGCCCAGGCCCATCCCGAGCGTGCCCGCATACTGGTGCTGACCGGGACCGATCTGTACCGCGATATCGCCACCTCGCCCGAAGCCCAGGCCGCGCTCGAGGACGCGACCGCGCTGGTGCTGCTGCAGGACGCCGGCCTGGAACTGCTGCCCGGGCACATGCGCGACAAGGACCACGTGCTCCACCAGTCC
>CBFGOU010000083.1:0-11990 GCA_965650445.1 uncultured Oxalobacteraceae bacterium
AGCGTCACGCGGTAGCCCGCCTGCAGGAGCGCCAGCGCAACTGCCATGCCGATTCCGCTCCCTGCGCCGGTTACAATCGCGACCTTGTCTGACACCTTCATAATCCGCCTCCCATGTTGTTGAACGATGCATTGGCCAGGCAAGGGGGACGCTCTCCCCTCAGCCCCGCCCTGAGATTTTCCACCGCCAGTTTCGCCATCGCCAGGCGCGTCTCGTGAGTTGCCGATCCGATGTGTGGAAGCGCGACGACATTGGCCATGTTCAGCAGCGGCGAATCGGCCGATAGCGGTTCGCGCTCGAACACGTCCAGGCCGGCCGCGCGGATACGCCCCTGCTGCAATGCCTCAATTAAAGCGGATTCATCGACAATGCCGCCGCGCGAGCCGTTGATGAAAATCGCATCCGGACGCATCAGGGCGAACTCGCGCCGGCCGATGAGCCGCTCAGTTGCTGGCGTCAAGGGCAGCACCACACACACAAAATCGGCTTGCGCCAGCAGGGTTTCCAGCGGAACCGCGCGCGCACTGAACGCTGCCTCGGCATCGGGTGCCGGGGACCGGCTGTAGTACAAGACATTCATGCCGAATCCAAGATGGGCACGGCGCGCCACGGCGTGGCCGATCCGCCCCATGCCCACCACGCCGATGGTTTTCGCATGCACATTGACGCCGTAAAGCGCTTCACCGATGCTGCTCGTCCATTTCCCCGCCTTGACGAATTCGGCGAGTTCGACGACCCGCCGTGCACTGGCCATCACGAGTGCGAAAATGGTGTCCGCCGTTGCCTCCGTCAGCACGTTCGGGGTATGCGCAAGCAGGATACCGCGCCCGGTCAGGTAATCGACGTCGAACTGGTCGACCCCCACGGAAATCGTCGAAATGATACGCAGGCGGGAGGCTTGCTCCAGCATGTCTGCGGACAGCCTGACACTGGCGCCGAGCAAGCCATCGCTGCGTCGAATGGCATCGACGAACCTTGCGCGGTTCGACGCATTGATCTCTTCGAAATAGGTGACGTCGAACTCGCTTTGCAGCGAGGACAGCAGACATTCCGGGATTTTTTTGTATACCACGACGGATTTTTTAATCGGCGGCTCCTGAAAGATTATTGAAAGGAAGTTAAATGAAGGCATCTCCACGTCGACATCGCGGAGATGACAGTATAGGCGTGCAGGTCAACCGGCCAAGCACGCGGTAGCCGTCGCGGTCGGCTTCCTTGCCGGTCAGCTGGAAGTGCCCCTGTCCGCACCCGAGCTCAAGGACAGTTGAGATTGTTTAGCGTATTATTGCAATTTGTTGCAGTATTAACACTATTAATAGTTTGTTCATCAACTCCCCTGACGCAGTTCAGTTCGCTTCGCGAAGCCCAAGGCGAAGTCCGTGCCCTACGAGGGTTTCGAGCGGCAGCGTTCGTCCGTAGCAGATCGCAAACAACCAAATTCCGGGAATTAAAACATGAGCACGATTACCGAGGCGGCATTTCAGTTGACATGCGCGGTGCGGCAGACCAATCGTTTACTGCGCCTGAGCTTTCCCAAAAAGGATGGCCCGTCGGCGCTAATGGTTGCAAATCGCCTTGAGGCAAAAGAAACTTTGTCGCGTGACTTCCGCTTTGCGGTGGAAATCATCTCCGACGATGCTGGCATCGCGCTCAAGGACGTGCAGGGCAAAATGGTGACCGTCGAACTGGTGCGCGAGGATGGCAGCATGCGCTACTTCAACGGCTACGTGTTCGAGTTCCGCCGGGTACGAGCCGACGGCGGCCAAGTGTATTACGAAATGTTGCTGCTGCCTTGGATGGCTTATCTGCGTCTTCGTCAAGACAACTACCTTTTCCACAACAAGACTCTGATCCAGCAGACCGACGAGATATTCGCTGACTACCGGCTACGCGCCTCCGAGTTGCGCATCCACGGCGACGACCCGGAGATGACGGATGCCTGCCAATACGGGGAATCGGACTACAACTACCTGCACCGGCGCTGGGAACAGGCAGGTTGGCATTACTGGTACGAGCACACGGCCAGCGGCCATACCCTTATCCTGTCCGACGACTCGACTAGAGCTGCGCCCATCGATGGGCAGCGCGCCGACATCCCTTTTCAGCGTGCCGCCGGCGCCAAAGAGGACGACGCGCTGGGTGAGTGGACGCCTGTGCGCAACGTGATGGCGGCCAGCTTTGCCTTGTCGAGCTTTAACTTCAAGGATCCGCAGTCCATATCAGTGGAACTCCCCACGGTCAACCAGCAGGGCAACGTGCTGCCCATGGAAGTGTACGAATACGCGGGGGCCTATGGATTCAAAAACAGCGCGGACGGAGACGCCCAGGTGCGGCTGCGGCTGGAGGAAATCGAGGCTGCGGGCAAGCACTTCGAGGGCGCCGGGAACGACCGCTTCGCCCAGCCCGGACGTTGGTTTAAGCTGAGCGGCCATTTCGATGAAGTCGACGGCGCCGAAGCGTTGAAATTTTTGATCCTTGACGTTCACCATACCGCGAGCAACAACTACCAGAACGGTGGCAGCGAACCGTCACACTACGAAAACCGGCTGACCTGCATCCGCAAGCAGATTCCGTGGCGTCCTGGCCGAGGCTACAACAGCGTCGAGCCGAAAATGTATGGCCTGCAAACGGCCATTGTCGTCGGACCGAAGGGCGATGAAATCCACACCGATCAGTACGGACGCGTCAAAGTTCAGTTTCACTGGGACCGGGTGGGCAAACTCGACGAACGAAGTTCCGCGTGGTTGCGCGTGGCGACCGCTTGGGCAGGTTCGAACTTCGGCATAACCTCGATCCCACGCATTGGCTCAGAAGTGCTCGTCCAGTTTTTGGATGGAAATCCCGATCGCGGACTCATCACAGGCATGGTGCCAAATGCGCACAACATGCCGCCATGGGATCTGCCGGCGAACCAGACCCAGAGCGGCATCCTGTCCCGTTCAACGCCGAACGGCAGTTACGCCAACGCCAATGCGCTGCGCTTCGAGGACAAGAAGGGCAGAGAGCAGCTGTGGCTGCATGCAGAGCGGGATCAACTCACCGAAGTGGAGCATGACGAGGACAAATGGGTCGGCAACGACCGTCGCAAGACCGTCGACCACGACGAAACCACACACATCAAGCACGACCGCACCGAAACGGTGGACAACGACGAGACCATTACGGTCCACAACAACCGCACCGAGCAGGTTGATAAAAACGAAACCATTGGCATCGGCGGCAACCGCAGCAAGACGATAGGCAAGAACCGCAAGGACGAGATCGGTAAGAACTGGTCCACCTATGTCGCCCGGATGAAGACGGAAACCGTCGGTATGGCCTACATGCAGAACGTTGGCATGGGCCGCATGGAAAACGTCGGCCTCGCCTATAACCTCAACGTCGGCACGCTCATGGCCACCGTCGTCGGCATCAATCAGATCACCAAGGTCGGCAAGACGATTTCGATCACGGCTGGCGACGAGTTGTCGATCACGGTCGGACTGGCGAGACTGAAGATGACGGCGGACGGAAAGGTTTTCATCAACGGTTCCCAAGTGAGCGTCGATGCGACCGGACCGGTGCAGATATCCGGCAACGACGTCGATATCAACTAACCGGCCCCCACAAATGGAATTTCGCAACCTCACGCCTTTCCCCGCGATGGCGTTCGACGGCCTCGACCAGCACGACCAGCGCTTTCACAGTGTGGTCATGAGGCTCACATTCGAATTGCAGGACGACGGCAAGCTCGCGCTCGCGCCAGTGCAAACGCCGCTGGTGACAACCGATGAGTTTTACGGTGAATTGAACCGTTCCAGCGTCAGGCAGGAGTCCGATTTGGCGCCCTACAAACCGCACACCGATGTGATCGTCATCGCTGATGCGTGCGCGCCGCAGGGCAAAGCCAGTAAGCTCTTCCATGTCGCTCTCAAGATCAACGGTGCGCCCACCACGCCGGATTTGCCGCCCGAACCTCACGGCCTCAATCCGACGCTTCACGCTTCTGCAGAGCGAATCGCAGAATGGCGGCAACAGTGCGCGCGGTTGACCGCCACCGCCTTGGAAGGTCCTATCGTGCTGCGCAAGGTGCTGACGATCAAGGGTGCGCGCGAATGGCGCAAGCGCCATCCGTTGACGCGGGCGCTGAGCATGCTCACGCTGCCGCAATGGAAGCTCACAGCGCCGTTGCCCGTTACCACGCTGCCGCTGCGCTACGAATACGCCTATGGCGGCGAAAACAAAGTTCTCGTCACCGAGCAAGCGGCCACGCGGGTGGGCAAAAAATATCGCTTGCCCAGCCGCATACCGCAGCCCGACACGGCAAGCCGGGGCGACGCGCCGGAGGCAATCGCCCACAGCGTGTATGAACAAAACCCGGTCGGTTGCGGCTTTGCCGAGGGCTGGTATCGTCACGCGGCCAGGCTCACACGTGTGCCGGGGCCGCAGATAGAGTCGTCCAGCCAGCCCATTGCCCGGTTCGGGGAGGCATACACCCCGCAGGGCTTTGGTGTCGTTGGGCGCGCGTGGCGACCGCGACTGGGACTGGCGGGGACCTACGACCAGCAATGGCTGGAACAGCGCCATCCCAATTTGCCGGCCGACTTCGACTTCGCGTACTGGAACGGCGCGCCCACGGACCAGCAGGTGACACCTCACCTGAGCGGCGATGAAACCGTTACGCTGTGCAATCTGTGCAATCTGTGCCCGGCAGGCCCGGGAAGAGTGCAGGACGCCTCTGGCGACACCTGCCTGTCTTTCGCCCTTCCAGGTCATCTGCCGTTCGTGCTGGTCCGGTTTCAGGACGGACGAATCGGCGAACTGGCGGCCAAGCTCGACACGCTCATCATTGACGCAGCCCCGGACACCAGCAAGCCTGAAAAGAAAATAACCGTCGTGTGCGTCTGGCGCGCCACCGTCGCCACCGAGCCCGGCGTGCGCGTGCTCGAGGCGCGGATGCTGACCCATGCTGACGTTGTTGCATTGCGCGAGCGAGCGCAGGACGTCAAGACCACATTGGCTCCTCGTCCGGCAATCGCGCCCAACAAAAAAACGTCGCCAACCGTTTAAGAGGAATTTATGCCTACAGGTGCCCGCAAGAACAGCATATTCAAGGCCGTTAGCCTGGTGCCCGACGTCTGCAAGACGCCGATGGGGCCAAACATGGTGCCGGTTCCCTATCCCATCGTCGCCGATTTGAGCAAAAGCATGGAAGTAGCAAAGATGGTCCGTTTCAACGGCGACCCCGTTTTCCTGCTCAGCGAAAGCGTCATCGCCACCGTGACCGGCAACGAGGCCGGAACGGGCGGCGGCATGACGTCCGGCGTTAACAGGGGGAAGGTGCGCGCCACTAGCAGCTCCAAATCCTTCAAGGTGGAGAAAAAATACGTCGTACGCCACGGTGACGAGTGCGATATGAATCTGGCGAGCTAAGCATGGCCCTCGCTTACCACCGCGCCACCGCTGTGCCAAGAATGAAGATAAGAAGCGAAAACGACGCGGTCTACCCGTTCGCCGACACCATGCGGATTCCATTACCATGACCACCAAAGGAGTGATTTTAGAACAGGCCGCGCCATCGACAACGCACGTCGAACCGGACGGCGGCGGCTCGAATCCGGCGGTGATGCCGGAAACGGAAGCGGAAAAAACCTTGTGGCAAAAATCCAGCCCGTGGGTGCACGGTTTGCTGGGCGTGGCGAGTTTTGTCCCGGGCGTATCCGTCGTGACAGGCGCCGTAGATGCGGCTATCTACACGGCCGAAGGCGAATTAGTAGAAGCGGGTATTGCCGCCGCAAGCATGATCCCCGGCGGCAAGATCGTGACGACGGCTGGCAAGGTAGCCAAGGGCGCGGTGGCAATGGCCAAAGGCGCGGGAACGGCGGCCAAGATCGCCAAAGGTGCGCATGAGGCGGAAGAAGTGCTCAGAGCGGCCAAGAAAGCAGAAGACGCCGCCAAGGTTGCCAAAGAAGTCAAGGCGGCCAAGGCGGCGAGGGAAGCAAAGGAAGCGAAAGAAGCCAGCGAAGCGGCAGCGGGCGCAAAGAAAGCGAAAAAAGACACAACGATTAAGCAAAGGAAGAAAGGCCCGTGCGACCACCTACGCCAAGGCAGCGGCAAAGGTCCGTATCGCGGCGGCGCGCACAGCAAGACGAGCAAACCCGTCAAGGATGGCAAGGATTCGCATCATCTGCCTGCCGATGACATTGTTCCACTCGAGCGAAGTGACGGTCCTGCGATTCAAATGGACCCACTCGACCACAAAAAAACGCAAAGTAACGGAGGGGGGCTAGCGGCAAAGCGCTACAGGCAGATGCTGGAGCAATTACTTAAAGACGGAAACTGGCGCCAGGCTATGGCCGAAGAAATCAAAGACATTCGACGTCTATCACGTGAAATTAACGAGCCAAGGAAGTATAACGAGGCAATGTTGGAAATGTTGGAATATTTCAAATGCCTAGCGAAAAATGGCTTACTTAAGTAAAGAAAGGAAGATTATGGATGCAATGCAAATAGAAGATATTTATCCATACATTGGAGTCGATAAGATTCAATTCGGAATGACTCCAGTTGAAGTTGCTAAAATTTGGGGGGCACCTGATCACGAAAGCTCAAATTTCTTAAAGGAGCGTGTTGAATATAGAGGCGCTATATCCACTACCTATTCAGTTGAAAACAAACTCGTCGAAATTGGCCTCCCTCAAACTTGCGCTAACGCCAAGATAAAGGGAGTGACAATTTTCGCGCCGCCAAAAATGGATCGGTTAAAAGAACTGTTGAGCCTTGATAAGATGGCCTACGAGGACGTGGGAATAATTGTCTTTAAAATTCTTGGGATATCAATAACAGGATTCGCACACGAAGATGATGCTGATACGGCAATGTCAATTTTCTCAGCTGGGCGTTGGGATGAAGATTTTGAAAGCATGAAGGAATATAAGCATTAACTTGCGATGCTTTGTTGCATAAATAGCCGCCAGCGTCGCCTGAGCCGAGGCTCGGGTAAACTAAGCCTAAGGACCATGGAAAATGACAGGTTCAATTGATCATAGAAATTTCTGGAAGAGCTTATTTTGAAAGGGAAATGGAGAGAGGCGATGGCCATCAAGATTTTCGAGGTAAGACGAGTGGCGAAAGAAGCTGAAAATCAGAAGCGATGAAGGAAGTGCTTAAATACTATAAATTCCTCGAAAAATTTAATATTTTAGAGTAATACAAAAATGGATGAAAAAGAACCCTTTGAGATTTTACCGTATATGGGGACGCGGGATTTAAGGTTCGGGATGACGTCAAAAGAAGTCGAAGTGATTTTTGGCGTGCCAGACAGCGTAAGTTTGAATCACCTGAAGCAGCGCGTGGAATTTCGATCATTCATGAATGTCGGCTATTCAGATGGCACTGTTGAGATTGTCTCCAATATTGGCTTTGGACGCCAAATGGAATGCGTGCATATTAAAGACATTTATTTTTTCTGTGACGACGAAAGTGTGGTTTTAAACAAATTAATTTCGGAGGACGGCAATCCATTTTTGTATCTTGGCTTCATCGTATTACTCAATCTTGGCATGACACTCACTGGATTTCATGACGCCGATATCTCACAGAAATCGGTCGCGCTGTTCGAACGTGGAGCTTGGGATAAAAGACTTCCAAAACTAAAACCATTTCCCTAATTCGCACGGGACGTCGAAAAACCACTGTATCCATGGCATGATGTCAGTGCACAAAATTTGACGACTCTGCCATGATGACGGCCAAACTCGGCACCCTCATCATTGACGCAGCCCTGGACGCCAGCAAACCTGAAAAGAAAATAACCGGTCAATGAAAATATTGCCATTGCCTTCTTATCGATATCGATGGCAATCAAGGGGCCCAATTGCGCCTACCGACGAATCGGACGCAACGACTAAATACCACAGGAGCGGATGGCATGAAATTTAAGATCGACGCCTATAAGGAAGTGGGGCCGCTGCGTTTTGGCATGAGTAAGCAAGAGACTGAACAAGCGATTGGCCATGTTGACCGCGCGGCTAATACTCCAGACGGAATTATTGAGTTATATAATTTCTCGTATGATGTCGTGGCACAAGTTCGAAAAAGTTCGGATCAACTGATTGAAGTTGGGTTTGGGCATCGCGCGACAGAAGTATGCATTAATAACATCTACTTATTTGAACAACCCGGGCAAGACGTTCTTTTGGAATTATCAAAAATTGACTCAAATTCTTTCGTCGGACATGGGTCAATAGTGTTTTTGAATCTTGGTATATCGCTTACAGGATTTACAGACGATGACAACAGTACGCGAGCAATTACCGCATTCGCAAACGGCGTGTGGGATGACATTATTCCGTCGATGAAGCCATTCAGTCGCTAATTGTGCGAAGCCGACGACTATCCTGAATTTATCGCAACTATTCTTCCGCTAAGCAGACAGAGCAATCGAGAGCGGTCGAGGCGACCAAAAAATGAATGTTAAACTGGAACCTTGCCGTGGCAAGGGAATAAGATGAGAGATGAAGACTTTGAAGTTTTTATAGACGAGTTTGGTGACGCCACTCACCGGATCGATGTTCCAGCGGACGCAATCCAGAAGTGGCGCGGCAAGCTACCCGATCAGTTGTTAACATACTGGCAGGCAGAAGGCTGGTGCGGCTATGCAAACGGTCTTTTTTGGATTGTTAATCCAGACGATTATGAAGACCTTGTTGATGAGTGGCTGGAAAATACTCCGCTCGAGCAAATCGATTCGTTTCACGTCATCGGCAGAACAGCGTTTGGTGACCTCTATGTTTGTGGCGAGCGTACTGGGGTTAGCATGACGATTAGCTGCGCTATTAATGCAGTATTTGCATTACCAAAAGACCTAAAACCTAAAAGCAAAGAAGACCAAGACTGGTCAGTTCGGTCATTTGTAGGGCTTAGCGCGAGTGAGTGCGACCTTAAGGACGAGTCTGGCATCCCACTCTTCGAGCGAGCCGTTGCCCAGGTTGGCCCACTGGAATTCGATGAGGTCTACGGTTTCGAACCCGCTATCGTGTTAGGCGGGAAGATGCGTCTTGAGAATCTTGCCAAGCTCAAGCTAGACGTGCATCTTACGATTCTTCGGAAACTCGCGTCACCCACTTTGCCATTCTCGAATATTGATATCGATAAGGTACTCAATCCCTAATTAAATTGGAGCCTTACCGTGGCAAGGGAATTAGATGAGGAACGAAGACTTTGAAGTATTCATACAGGAATTCGGTGAAGCCACTCAGCGAATTGAGGTCTCAACCGCAAACCTTGAACGGTGGCGCGGGAAATTACCTGCCGAATTGATTGAGTACTGGAAAGACGAGGGTTGGTGCGCATACGCGGATGGGCTGTTCTGGACGGTCAATCCCGATGACTATGAAGACTTAGTCGATGAGTGGCTACATAACACTTTTTTAGAACAGATCGACGTATTCCAAGTTATCGCACGCTCCGCGTTTGGGGAGCTTTTCCTTTGGGGTCAAAAAACTGGCGGCAGTGTAACCATTTCGTGCGCGACTAATTCAATAATTTGCTTGAGTGCCAATTTGAAGCGTCAATTAGACGACCCAGATTTTTATGTTAGGACATTTTTTAGCAATAAGTCGATTGACCGTTGTGACCTTGACGATGAATTAGCTCAACCTCTTTTCGAACGCGCCCTAGCCAAGCTAGGCCCACTCGATCCAGACGAAGTATATGGCTTCGAACCTGCACTCGTTCTTGGCGGAGAAATGCGCCTGGAGAACCTTGCTAAGCTAAAACTTGATGCCCACTTGACCATTCTTCGGCAGCTTGCTTCACCGACACTGCCATTCTCCGACGTTGACGTCGAAAAATTACTCAATCCATAAGTTTCCATGCGCTGCACGCACCGCAGACGATGGAACAGCTAATCGGAAGAACGACCACGCGCCATACGCGTTTGCGAGGGATAAATTTCGACTCGTCATCGATAAAATCCGAAGGTATTCGTGCCATTTTCAACGCCCTTTTAAGTGCCTAGCAAAAAGTGGTTTGTTGCAGCGGGAGAAAAATGCAGACTTATATTATTACCTCGTACGTTGGCGTCGGCCCGTTGAAACTTGGAATGCAGCGCACTAGTATTCACAACGCAATTGGTGCGCCATTAAGAACTAAGAAGAGCCGTTTCTCCAGTGAATCAACCGATTTTTGGAACGATAATGGCTTACAGCTCACATTTTTAGAGCCAAGTGAAGAGTTGGTTGAAATTTGCTTATACCCCAATCTGAAAAATGTTGAATTTGGTGGAATCAGGTTGTTTGAAGAACCGGGGCCGGGAGTAATGAATGCCCTGCGAAATTTGGATAATTCTCCTCTTGAGAAAGTAGGCATCACCATATTTCTACAACTCGGGTTATCCGTAACTGGCTTTCTGAACGATGACGACGATCAAAAGTCGGTATCTGTGTTTATTGACGGTCGATGGGACGGTTAATGAAATTATTGCCATCGCCTTCTTATCGATATCGATGGCAATCAAGTGGCCCCAATTGCGCCTACCAACAAATTCGCAGGAGACCTCGAAAAGATGAGAGACGAAGACTTTGAATATTTTATTAGTAAATTTGGCGAGGCTACAAAGCGCGTCGAGGTCCCTGCCTCAAGCATTGAAAAGTGGCTCGGAAAATTGCCAGATCAGTTATTGAAATACTGGAAGGAAGAGGGATGGTGCGAATACGCTAACGCACTCTTCTGTACCGTTGATCCTGATGAGTATGAAGACCTTGTTGATGAGTGGCTCGAAGGCACAAAATTGGAGCAACTCGATGCGTTCCATGTAATTGCAAGATCGGCATTTGGCGACATGTATGTATGTGGTGAAAAAACAGGGCGGAGTGTTACGATTGCGTGCCCCATTCACATGATTTCTGCTCTTCCACAGGAACTGAAAACCAAGGCGAGAGATAACTTGAATTTGTCGATCCGATCATTCTTTGCCTTCAGCAAGCCCACCCGCTTTGACATGCAAGACGAGAGCGGTCAGCCACTCTTCGAGCGCGCAATGGCTAAATTAGGCCCACTTGCGTCAGACGAGATATACGGTTTGGAACCGGCTGTTGTACTGGGCGGAAAGGTGCAACTTGAGAATTTGGCTAGGGTGAAAACCGATGTGCATTTGACGATTCTTCGACAACTCGCCGCACCAACTGTGCCGCTTACCAATATCGATCTCGATAAACTAATTGGCTCGTAAAGATTGTTGCGCGCACAGCGTGCAGGTCAACCGGCCAGCGCCACCGGGTCGGAACTCCACTTCGCCTGCGCGCTGACGACGATGGCGTTCTTGCCGGATTGCTTGGCCTGGTACATGGCCTGGTCGGCGTCGGCCAGCAGCGCGTCGGCGCCGCGCGCCGCGCCATCGCCGCCCTTGGCGCTGGCCACGCCGATGCTGGCCGAGATGCGCACCGGATGGCCGCCGGCCTCGTCGATCGAACGGATCTGCCCGAGGGTCTGCTCGGCCACCCGCAGCGCGCCCTCGCGCGAGCTCACTTCTTCCAGCAGGATGACGAATTCGTCGCCGCCGAGGCGGGCCAGCGCGTCTTCCTTGCGCAGCTTGTCCTGCACCCGCCTGGCCACGGCCTTGAGCACCAGGTCGCCGGTCGCGTGCCCAAAGGTGTCATTGACGGCCTTGAAGCCGTCGAGGTCGATGAACATCAGCACCACCACGGTATTGCGGCGCGCGGCGCGCACCAGCGCATGGTCGAGCAGGCGGGTCAGCTCGGCGTAGTTGATCAGCCCGGTCAGGCCGTCGTGCTGGGCCATCTGGCGCAGTTTGGCCGATTGCGCTTCGAGTTCGGCGGTGCGCTCGGCCACGCGCGCTTCCAGGGTTTCGTTGGCCGCCTGCAGGCTGCGGTTGACCACGCCGATGATGCGGTAGCTGCGCCGCAGCCGCCAGGCAGCGTAGACCAGCAGCACCAGCAGCACGCCGGCATAGACGAACAGGAAGCTGCGAAAGCGCTGCTTGCCGATTT
>CBFGOU010000084.1:0-11877 GCA_965650445.1 uncultured Oxalobacteraceae bacterium
CTTTTTTTTGAGTTCTTTGGCGACTCGTTAGCGCAGGGCGGTCTCTGTAGCCGTTCCGAAGCGGACGAAAACGTCATCGTAGTCCGCGATTCCCTGCTCCGATTGACCGAGGACGCCAAGCCTGAATCCCTTGCTAACGAGTGCCTTGGAGACTTGGTTTTGCAGGGCAGGTTCGGTGGCCGTGCCGAAACGGGCGAGTACGTCATCGTAGACAGCGATGGCCTGCTCCAATTGACCGAGGGTGGCATGCGTGGAACCCTTGTTGAATAACGCCACGGCGACCTGTTCGCATACGGCTGGTTCTCTCGCCGTGCCGAATCGGGCGACTACGTCATCGTAGACTGCGATTTCCTGGTCTGATTGACCGAGGATGCCAAGCGTGAATCCCTTGTTGACGAGCGCCCTGGCGACCAGTTCGCGCAGGGTGGGTTCGATAGTCGTTCCGAAGCGGGCGACTACGTCATCGTAGACCGCGATTTCCTGCTCCGATTGGCCGAGGACGCCAAGCCTGATTCCCTTGTTGAAGAGCGCCATGGCGACCCGTTCGCGCAGTGCGGACTCGGTAGCCATTCCGAAGCGAGCGACAACGTCATCGTAGACCGCGACTTGCTGCTCTGATTGACCGAGGACGCCAAGCCTGAATCCCTTGTAGACAAGCGCCATGGCAACCTGTTCGCGCAGGGCGGGCTCTGTGGCATCGCCAAAGCGAGCAAGCACGTCATCATAGACCGCGATGGCCTGCTCCGATTGACCGAGGACGCCCAGCCTGGCGCCCTCGTTGACGAGCGCCTTGGCGACCCATTCTCGCTCGGCAGGTTCAGTGGCAGCGCTGGAGCTTACGATTACGTTGTCGTAATCACGCATCGACTGTTCGCCTTTTTCTGGCCTGCGCGCGACGACATTTGACTGTCGTTGTCCTTCATTGCGAAGTTCGTTGATAATCGATTCATATTCGCCGTCCTGACCACTGTCATTCGACCTAATATGCGCTTGCTCGAGTAGTTGTTGCCGAAGCCGCCCCCTCCTGAAACTGCTGGCCAGGGCAAGCGTGTAACCAGGGTCGGATTGGCCACTCTCCAATATGGCGATGGCATGCGAGCGACGCTCAGCCGGGCTGAAGCAGGATTGCAGGAATTTTGTAAGGAAAAAAATACTTTGCCGAGCGCGGCGCGGGCCGTTGCGCATCAGGTACCAGATATTGAAGAAACGTTCGCTCCCCTGATAGCCACTGCGTCCCTTGCCGCGTTTGCTCAATGCGACCGGTTCGACGTAACCGGCTTTTTCCAACCGTGTGAGCTGGCTACTGACAACTTGCGTATTCAAACCGGTGACCAGGCCCAGAGCTGCGGCGGTCATCGGGTCCCAGTTCAGCGCTAGCGCATCGAAGACGGCGCGCGCCTGTACTGCCAGCTCCTCGGTGCGCGCCTGGTACCAGCCGGTGAAGGTGTCGAGCATTGCACTGAGTTGCGAAAGTACGTCTGCACTCATGTGCGATTCGAGGACGCCATAGAGTACGCTTAGCGTTCGGGGATTTCCGCCTGCCATAGTGTTTAGCGCCACTACCCGACCCGGGTCTTTGTCCAGCAAGGCCAACACCGGCTGCCCGGCGGAACCGCGGTGCGCCGCAAGATTGCGAAGACAGGCAAACACCTCTTGGTCATTCAGTTTGTCCAACGGGTAATTACGAAAAAATTCGTAGAAAGCGGCGGACTGATCGTGCGTGGCGTCAGGGTAGCGTGAAGCAGCGGCGATCAGGACAGGGCCGTCGTCGCTTTGCAATCGCTTGCGTAATCCCCATTGATGATGGGAACTTAGTCCTGCGAGTAGTGTGTCAAGATTATCGATCAGTAGCAAGGGTCGACGCTGAAGTTGCTCGCAGTGCGCCCGCAGTACTTGCCAAGCGGGTTCGCCGTCCTGCTCCTCCTGCGTCAGGCCCTGGCGCGGCGCGTGGGTAGCCCATGCAGCATCGAGGGCTGCGATTTCGTCCGGTAACGCATCCTCATCCTCTCGCGCTTCAGCCAGGGATTGAAGACAGTTGCGCCAGAAAACATCGAGGCTGATCACATTGTGTTGCTCTTCACGGAATCGAAGTGCGATGAAGCGCGTATTGAGCTGCTCTTCGGTCCGCACCGCAACGGCAATACGGCGCAGCAGCGACGTCTTACCGAATCCGCGCGGCGCGATGATCAAATGGTGGCGTGACGTCCCGCTGACCGGCACGAGCCGAAGTTGCTTGAGAAAAAACTCCAGCGTGTGCTGCCGAGCTACAAAGCCCGTTAAAAAATCGGGCTCTTTCTGTGAATTGGGATTGAAGTAGGTTAAATCCATTGAGCAGGTCCGTTATTGGGTAGGCTTGGCAAGACACCACCAGCGGCGCAGCAATGGATTGAGAAAAGTGCAGCGGGGGGCATCATGCTCCCAACTATCGACTGCAATAAATCCCTCGGTATCCAGGCGCATCAGAACTTTCCTCAGCCGCTCACGGGTAAGATCGGCACGCTGTATCGTGCTTAGCAAACCATCGATATCGGCCCCTTGTGCGTCCATGGCAAGCACGGTTAAAGCACTGAACGCAATGCTGCGGTCTTGATCGAGGTAGTGCTTGTTGAGATGCTCCTCCCACGTACAAAACTTGGGCGATTCGCTAAGCTTGACCAATCGCTTGACGGCTTCCGCAACGGCCAACCTGGCTGGTTCAAATTCAGTTGCCAGTGGTCCCTCGAGCTTCTGGGCCAGCGCATCGAGATAGTAGGCGGCGCGCCAGCCGACGGCTTCGATCAATGCCTGTGCCTCAGCGTCGGTGATTTCTTGTCGATGCTGCAGCAGGCCTTCGGCAGCAATATCTTTGACGAAGTCCTTTGCTTGCCCTTCTGTGAGTGGTTTTAGCTCGAATGTTTCAAACTTGGCCAATACACCCATGTAGTTGCCGGCTTGCGCGAGCGGTTCGATGCCGATCGAACCAGTGATCATCCAACGCACACGCGGATATGCCTGGCGTAATCGGCTCACCTGGTTCATGAAGTCGCGCGCTGCAGCCACACCAGCGGTCCCTTTATCGTGCAAAACTTTCAAGAAAATCGGCAGTTCGTCAATCAGCAGAATCCATTTATGGACCGGATCCTCGTGCATTGCGGCGATGAGCCGCTCGAAGTAGGCCTCATGATCAAGTGTGATGAACGGTTGGTACCACGTGCCACCGCTTTCGTTTCTTGGCGCCGCAAACTGACTGAAACGTTGGCTAAACCAAGCAATTGCCTGCGCGCCGCCAGATCGGGCCTTGCCGATACGACTGCACAACTCGCGGAAGACGGCGCGGGTATCGGCGCAGCCTGCCAACTCAACCTTCATCGCGGACCAGCCATGAACTGGCGCCGCATCGACCAGGCGGTCGAGCAGGAAAGTCTTACCGAGCCGCCTGGGGCCATGCATAGAGACATCGCGATTTGCCGCGAACATCTTGTACAAGATCGTGACTTCGTCGTTGCGGCCGTATGTTTTTGTGTCGTAGGTATGCATGATGCCCCCGATAGGAGCTCAAATAATACAACAAAATTGTTTTAAAACGAATTTGTTTTGCAACGGGTTTGTTGTATTTCTCATGCCGCTTCCACGTTTGATTCGGGGACCGGCAGCGCCGGCGGCGTGCCCAACGCCAGCCGGAACACGAAGGCGGCCCCGCCGCCGGGTGCCGCCTGCGCGCAAATGCTGCCGCCGTGCGCCTGCATGACCGCGCGGCAGATCGCCAGCCCGAGCCCGACGCCGGGGATCGGCGACTCGCGCTCGCCGCGGGTAAATTTGTCGAACACGGCTTCCTCCGATCCGGCTGCCAGGCCCGGGCCGTTGTCTTCGACCGCCACCACCGCCTGCCCGTCCTCGATGCCGGCACGGATGACGATGCAGGCATCCGGCGGCGTGTATTTGGCGGCGTTTTCCAGCAGGTTGCACAGCACCCGCTCGATCAGCACGGCGTCGTAGCGCACCAGCGGAAGGTGCGGGGCCAGTTCGGTACGGATGGCGCGTGCGCCCAGCTGGCGCGCGCAGGCGTGCAGCGCGCTGCCGACCACTTCCTCCAGCGCGTGCCACTGCAGGTTCAGGGTCACCGCGCCGCTCTGCATGCGCGCCATCTCCAGCAGATTGGACACCAGCGTGCTCATGCGCGCGGCTTCCTCGTGCAGCGACTGGGCCAGTTCGAGCTGGCCGGGCGCCAACGGCGGCTGCGACAGCGCCAGCGCTTCCGACAGGCCCACCAGCGATGTAAGCGGCGTGCGCACATCGTGCGACAGTGCCGACAGCAGCGAGTTGCGCAGCCGTTCCGATTCCATGCGCAGCTCGGCCTCGCGCGCCACCTCGACATAGTGCACCCGTTCGATGGCAATGGCCGCCAGCGCGCCGAAGGTGTCGAGCTGCTTGCGCTGTTCGGGGATCAGCAGCGAACGCCCATGCTCGGGCCAGATCACCAGCACGCCGCGGGTGCGCATCGGCGCCACCAGCGGCAGATGAAAGAACGCGTTGCCCGGCATGATGCCGGTGCCGCTGCCGGCGGGCGCCGCGTGGTCGTACGCCCATTGGGCCAGTCCCAGGTCGATGACGCTCATGACCGGAACGCCGGGCCGGCCGGCGCCCTGCGGATAGGCAAGCCGGCCCTTGGCATCGGGCAGCAGCAGCATGGCATGCGCTTCGAAGGTGCGGGCGATGAAGTCGCGCGTGATCTCGAACACCTGGTCGATCACCAGGGTGCCAGAGAGCGCGCGGGCGAATTCGTACAGCGCGCGCGAACGCGCTTCGCGCCGGCGCGCCACCATGGCCTGGTAGCGCAGGCCGGCCGTCAGCCCGCTCGTGATCAGTCCCACCGCCAGCATGACGATGAAGGTAACGGCATATTGCAGGTCGCCGGCTTCGTAGGAAAAGCGGCGCGCTGCGATCGTCAAGGCGGCGCTGCCGGTCAGCGTGGCCATCACCGCCGCTTCGCGTCCCAGCCGCACGGCCACCAGCACCACCGTCAGCAGGAACAGCATGGCGATGTTGGCGATGTCGAAGTAAGGCAGCAATGGCGCGGTCACGAGCGCGGTCAGCACACTGGCGCCGGCGCCAAGCAGGTAGCGGCGCGGACGCGAGAACAGCGGCGCGGCGCTCTGGCGCAAGCTGCCGCGCGCATGCTCGTGCACGGCCACGTCGATGATGTCGAGCTGTCCGTTGGCGGCGGCGATGCGCTGGCCGAGCGGCCTGCGCCACCAGCGCACGCTGCCGCGTCCGAGCACCACGCACTGCGCACCCACCGCGCGGGCGTGGCCGGCAATGGCGCGCGCGATGTCGCCGCCGGCCAGCACGGCGGTGCTGGCGCCCAGCGATTCGGCCAGTTGCAGCATCTCCAGGATGCGCTTGCGCTGCGCCGACGGCAGGCGTTGCAGCCGCGGCGTCTCGACAAACACCGCATGCCAGCCGGCGCCCGCCTCGCCGGCCAGGCGCGCGGCGCGGCGCACGACCTGGATCGCATCGTCGCCGCAGCCGACGCAGGCCAGGTAGCGGCCGCGCTGGGGTTCGTCGTGTGTTTCGGTGGCGCTGGACATGGAGCCGATTGTGCCACAGCGGCGCTCGCGGAAATCGGCCAGGGCGCGATTTTTACGCTTTGTTTACACGGCGGCGTCCAGTCTTTACGACATTTTTAGACAGGCTTCGATAGCCTGAACAGTGTCGAAACAGCCAACCGGAACACCATGCAAACCTCTACCATCCGCAATGCCCTGCTGGGCAAGCCGCTCGATCCGATGCGCGCGGAAACCCGTCATTCGCTGGCCCTGGTCGCCTTCCTGGCCTGGGTCGGGCTGGGCGCCGACGGCCTGTCCTCGTCCGCCTACGGGCCCGAAGAAGCGTTCAAGGCGCTCGGCACCCATGGCCATTTCGGCCTGTACCTGGCGCTGGCGACCGCCGCCACCGTCTTCATCATATCGCTGGCCTATAACCAGGTGATCGAGCTGTTTCCCAGCGGTGGCGGCGGCTACCGGGTCGCCAGCGTGCTGCTGGGGCCATATGCCGGCCTGACCTCCGGCGCGGCGCTGGTAGTCGACTATGTCCTGACCATCGCCATTTCCGTGGCCGGCGGCGTCGATGCCCTGTTCAGCGTGCTGCCGCCCGGCGCGCAGGCTTACAAGCTGGGCACCGAACTGGCCGTCGTGTTTGCGCTGTTGTGGATCAACCTGCGCGGCGCCAAGGAGTCGATCAAGCTGCTGCTGCCGATTTTCCTCGGCTTCGTGGCCACCCATGCGCTACTGATCGTGTACGGCGTGTTCGCGCAGGCCGCTTCGCTGCCGTCCCTGATGGGCGACACGGTGGCCGAAACCACCAGGCTGGCGCACGACACCTCATGGGTGTTCACCCTCGCGCTGCTGCTGAAGGCCTATTCCCTCGGCGGCGGTACCTACACCGGCATCGAAGCGGTATCGAACAACGTCAACGCGCTGGCCGAGCCGCGCGTGCGCACCGGCAAGCTGACCATGCTGTACATGGCCATCAGCCTGGCCTTCACGGCCGGCGGCATCATCCTGCTGTACCTGCTGTGGAACGCCCAGCCGGCACCGGGCCAGACCCTCAACGCCGTGGTGTTCAAGTCGATCCTGGCCCATGCGGGCCTGAGCGGCGGCACGCTGGACGTGGCGCTGGCCGCCACGCTGCTGTTCGAGGCCGGCCTACTGCTGGTGGCCGCCAATACAGGCTTTTTGGGCGGCCCCGCGGTGCTGGCCAACATGGCCGCCGATTCCTGGGTGCCGCACCAGTTCCGCTACCTGTCGACCCGGCTGGTGACGCAGAACGGCGTGCTGCTGATGGGCGTGGCCGCCACCGCCGCCCTGCTCTGGACCGGCGGCAAAGTCGAGGTGCTGGTGGTCCTGTACAGCATCAACGTATTCCTCACCTTCAGCCTGTCGCTCGCCGGCCTGTGCCGCTACTGGTTCCAGCACCGCGCGCGCAAAGGCGCGGCGCAGGGATTGCTGCTCTCAGGCCTCGGCCTCACCGTCACCGCCGGCATCCTCGCCGTGACGGTCGTGGAAAAGTTCTTCGAAGGCGGCTGGGTCACCATGTTCGTCACCACGCTGGTGATCGCCCTGTGCCTGCTGGTGCGCGCCCATTACCGCGATACCCGCAAGCGCATTCTGATGGTGGACGAGGTATTCGCCGGCCAGCCGTTCGGCCCCGTCCAGGAGGCGAGCGCGCCGATAGCCAACGCACACACGGCGGTGTTCATGGTGGGCAGTTCGCGCGGTGGCGGCCTGCACGCGCTGCTGTGGGTGATGCGCATGTTCCCCGGCCACTTCACCAACTTCATCTTCATCAACGCGCGCACAGTCGATGCCTATGCCTACGGCGGCGCCGGGCAACTGGAGGAAATGCGCACGCGCGCGCAGGACTCGCTCGATTACTTCGTGCGCTTCTGCCACAGCCACGGCATGGCGGCGGAAGGCCGGCTGTGCTTCGGCACCGATCCGGTCGACACGCTCACGCAGGCCTGCCGCGAGGTCGGACAGCAGCATTCGAACGCGATTTTCTTCACCAGCAAACTGGTGTTCAAGAGCGATAACTGGTTCACCCGGCTGCTGCACAACCAGGCCGCGCTGGCGCTTCAGCGGCGGCTGCATTTCGATGGCCTTCAGACCGTCATCCTGCCGATGAAGGTCTGACTCTTTTCACTCACAACAAGGAACCAACATGGGAACGTTTATTATCATCGTGGCCAGCCTGCTCGTCATCCTCGGCCTGTCCGGCCTGCGCGTGGCCAACCAGTTCGAGCGCAGCGTGGTCTTCAGGCTGGGCAAACTGCGTGGCCTGCGCGGCCCCGGGCTGTACTGGCTCATTCCGTTCTTCGAGTGGCAGCGCATGGTGGACCTGCGCACCATTACCGCCTCGGTCCAGCAGCAGGAAACCATCACGCGCGATAACGTGCCGGTCAAGATCACGGCGGTGGTGTGGTACAGCACCGTCGACCCGGTGCGCGCGGTCATCGACGTGCTCGACGTCGACGGCGCCGTCATTCAGGTGGCGCTGACCACCTTGCGCAACCTGATCGGCCGCCACTCGCTCGATGAAGTGCTCAAGGAGCAGGAGGAGCTGGCTGCGGCCATGCGCATCGCCATCGACACCGCCACCGAGCCGTGGGGCGTGAAGGTGACGCGGGTGGAGATGCGCAACGTGGAAATCCCCGAATCGATGCAGCGCGCCATGGCGCAGGAGGCCGAGGCGCTGCGCGAAAAGCGCGCGCGCATCATCAAGGCCGAAGCGGAGCTGGAAGCATCGGAAAAGCTGCGCGCGGCGGCAGCCCAGATCATGGCCAATCCGGGCGGCCTGGAACTGCGCCGCATGCAGATGGTCACCGAGGTTGGGGCCGAACAGAACACCACGACCATCATCATGATGCCGAGCGAGTTCGTGTCGATGGCGCGCGGAATCGGCGAGCTGGCCGAGCGTTTCGCCAAGCCCGCCGCGGGTTGAGCCGACGCTACATGCGGCCTGGCGCGGCCGCCTTGGCAGGTGCCGGCTTGCCGGCTGGCTTGGCGGTGGCTGCCGTCTTGGCCGGGGCGGCGGCCATTGCGCCGTCCTTGGCTTTGCCGCCGACGGTCAGTCCGGCGGCCGACAGCTTGACGGCGCTCTTTTCGCCGATGCCTTTGACCCGCGTCTGCAGGTCGTTCCAGTCCTTGAATTCACCCTTGCCGCGTTCAGTGAGAATGGCTTGCGACGTCTTGGGACCAATGCCCTTGACGGAATCGAGCGCGGCGGCATCGGCCTTGTTGACGTCGACCTGGGCGAAAGCCATTCCCATCGTGGCAATCAGGGCGGCAAGGGCTAGCATCAGTTGTTTGATCACGGTGTTCTCCATTAATGAGGTAGGAAGCCAGCGAATGCTGGCCCGCCTGCTCAACGGCTGGAGACCGGGTCAGGGTTGACCCGCACGATTGAGTGCTATCAAGCGCCGAACAGCTCTTCCCGGGTAACCGTGGCGGTACCGAGCTTGCCGACCACGATGCCGCCGGCCCGGTTGGCGGTGGCGACGGCGTCGGCCATCGGCATGCCGGCGCCCAGCATGGCGGCCATGGTGGCGATCACGGTGTCGCCCGCGCCCGAGACGTCATAGACTTCGCGCGCGTCGGCCTGCATGTGGACGATGTCGTCGGCGGTGTACAGGCTCATGCCCTCTTCCGAGCGGGTCAGCAGCAGCGCGTCGAGTCTCAGCTGTTCGCGCAAGCCTTGCGCCTTGGCGGTCAGCTGTTCTTCGTTCGACCAGCTGCCGACGATGCGGCGCAGTTCGGACTTGTTGGGCGTGAGGACGGTGGCGCCGGCGTAGCGCGAGAAATCGTCGCCTTTCGGATCGACCATGACGATCTTGCCGGCCGCGCGGCCCGCTTCGATCATGTGCGCCACGTTGACCAGGCTGCCCTTGTTGTAGTCCGACAGAATCACCACGTCGACATCGGGCAGCAAGGCGTTGAACTGGGTCAGCTTGTCGCGCAGGACCACGTCGGTGGGCGCGTCTTCGAAGTCGATGCGCAGCAGCTGCTGCTGGCGGCCGATCACGCGCAGCTTGATGATGGTGGAAATGGCTTGGTCGCGCTGCAGGTGGCTGTCGATGTTCGAGTCGGCTAGCAGCTGCGCAACCTGGCTGCCGGCTTCGTCGTTGCCGACCACGCCCAGCAGCGAGCACTGCGCACCCAGGGCGGCGGCGTTGCGCGCCACGTTGGCCGCGCCGCCCAGGCGTTCCTCGCGCTTTTCGACGCGCACGATCGGCACCGGCGCTTCCGGCGAAATCCGGCTGACGTCGCCGAACCAGTAGCGGTCGAGCATGACGTCGCCGCAGATCAGGATGCGCACCTTGCCCAGTTCGGGCGCGTGAGGCAGGTGCTGGGTGGCCGGGGTCAGTTGGAGTGTCGTCATCAGTTCATCACATTAAGTTCTTCGGTGCGGCGCGGCGGGTAGCTTTCCCAGCGATTGCAGCCGGGGCACTGCCAGTAAAACTGGCGCGCCTTGAAGCCGCAGTGGCTGCACTGGTAGCGCGCCAGCTTGGCAGTGTAGCCGTGCACCAGGGTCTTGACCATCGACAGCTCGGACACCACGTTCGAGGGCGCGTCCATCAGGCGCGCTTCGAGCAGCTTGTCCAGTGCCAGCAAGGTTGGATTGCGGCGCAGTTCGTCCAGCACCAGCTGCTTGGCGGCGTCCACGCCATCGAGTTCGATCACGGCCTTGAAGACCACTTCGATCAGGTCGATCGAGGACGCTTCGGCCAGGTAGGAGCGCAGCAGGTTGACGCCTTCCTGCGCACGGCCGACCTTGCGGTAGCCGTCCATGATGCGCTGGGCGACCAGGGCCACGTGCGGCACGCTTTGCTGTTCGACGCGGCGCCAGGTGGCCAGCGCGCCTTCGACGTCGCCCTTGGCGATGAGCGCGTCGCCGGTGAGGATGGTGGCGCGCACGTTTTTGCGGTCGGCCTGCACCGCTTTGTCGAGCAGGGCCAGCGCTTCGTCGTTCTTGATCTGGACCAGCGCATCGTGCGCCAGCTCGCAATAGAACTGGGCGATCTCTTTCTGGCGCGCGCCGGCACCGGATTCCTGCAGGCCGATGGCCGCCTCGATGGCGCGGTTCCATTCCTTTTCGCGCTGGTAGATTTCCAGCAGCGCACGGCGGGCCTGCACGCTGTAGGTGGTTTCCACCAGGCCGTTGAAGGTTTCCTCGGCGCGGTCCAGCAGGCCGGCCTTGAGGTAGTCCATGCCCAGTTCGTACTGGGCGTGCCCTTGCTGCTCCAGCGGCAGGTCCGGGCGCGCCAGCAGGTTCTGGTGCACGCGAATGGCGCGCTCGATCTCGCCGCGGCGGCGGAACAGGTTGCCGAGCGCGAAATGCAGGTCGGCCGTTTCCGGGTCGAGCTTGACGATTTCGATGAAGGCGTCGATGGCTTTGTCGGGCTGGTCGTTGAGCAGGAAGTTCAAGCCCTTGAAGTAGCCGCGCGGGAGCGTGCGCGATTCGGAGACCAGCTGCTTGATGTCCACGCGCGCGGCCAGCCAGCCGAGCGCGAAGAACAAGGGGATGCCAAGCAACATCCAGATTTCGAATTCCATGCGGTTCTTTTTATTGTTGGGTATTAACGCGATCGGGTTGCGGCTGATTGCTGCCGCGCTGCACGTTTTGCAGGCGTTCGATCATGCTGCGGTGACTGCGCCGCTCGCGCCGGTGGCGGAACACGGTCGGGGTCACGGCCAGGATGCCGAGCGCCGCGCCGCTGACGAAAAACGCCAGCAGCATCAGCACCAGCGGGCCGCGCAGCTCGTAATTGAGGAAGAAATGCAGATCGACTTCCTGGGTGTTTTTCAGCGCGAAGCCAAAAAACAGAATGAACAGAATAAGGCCAACGATGGTAGTGACGAATTTCATCAGCTTGAGTCCAGTCCGAAAAGGTCGCGAGTGTGGCATCTTACACTATATGAAAACGTTCGAAAATGCGCGTCAGCTCGCGCGATCACCCTGCCACGCACCGCCGGCGACCGTTCCAATCCAGCCCTAGCGGACTCAAGTAACATTAACTTTCTGCTATTATTTCGGATCGTCATGCGTTCGGCTCGACCGTCCGAGTCGCCGCGCCGTCGAGCGACATCGCCGGCATCGATTTATCCCAGCGACCATGCTGGACAGGAGGGCTTCCCAGCTGTCAATACAAGTACACCGGCTCGGTGCAGAACACCTTCGTAAGAATGCCGTCAGCAAGGACGCTGTCCTGCGTCTGGATGGACTAGGGAACGATAGTAAATAGAAAAAAAGCAGGCTAACTCTGGAGCTTTCGATGAGTAATGGCATGGACGATGTGTGGCGCGTGTGGCGTGATCTCGAACGCAAAGAAGATGAGCTGAA
>CBFGOU010000085.1:0-11870 GCA_965650445.1 uncultured Oxalobacteraceae bacterium
GACGCCACCAGCACCGTCGCCAGCGCCGCGCCGACGCTGGTCGTCAGCGGCCGGATCCTCGACGGCGCCGGCGCGCCGGTCGACGACGCGATGATCGAAATGTGGTGCCCCGATGCGCCCGACGCCGAACACAGGCATGCGCTGCCGGGCTTTCGCCGCGTGCCCAGCGATGCCAGTGGCGCGTTCAGCATCACCCTGTCGCAGGTGCCGGTGGCGGGCCGGCCGGCCGCGCTGGTGACGGTGTTTGCGCGCGGCCTGATGCTGCATCAGTTCAGTGCGGTGTTCCTGGAGGACGATCCGCACCTGCCGGCGTCGGCCATGCTGGACCAGGTGCCGTCCGCGCGCCGTGCTACCCTTATCGCGCGCAAAATTGCGCCAGGCGAGTATCGCTGGGATATCCGCATGCAGGGCGAGAACGAGACGGTGTTTTTTGATTACGCGTAGCGAGGACCAATGAGCGTTTCGATGTTTGACGGTTTCCTGGGCACGGCGCCGATGAGCGAGGTGTTCGACGACACCGCCGCCGTGCGGGCCATGCTGCGTTTCGAGCAGGCGCTGGCGGGCGCGCAGGCGGCGCTGGGGTTGATTCCCGCCAGCGCGGCAGAGGCGATCGGGCGCGTGTGCGAACCGGCCAGCTTCGATATCGCCGCGCTCACGCGCGACAGCCGCCGCGCCGGCAGCCTGGCCATTCCACTGGTGAAGGAACTCAAGCGCCTGGCGGGCGAGGCCGGCCGTCACGCGCACTACGGTTCGACCAGCCAGGATGTGATCGACACGGCCATGGTGCTGATGACGCGCGACGCGCTCGCGCTGATCGATACCACCCTGGTCGAACTGACCGGCCACCTGCTGGACCTGGCCGAACGCCACCTGGATACGCCGGTGCTGGCACGCACGCTGATGCAGCCGGCCCAGGTCAGCAGCTTCGGATTCAAGGTCGCCGGCTGGGCCGCGCCGCTGGTGCGCGCGCGCGTTCGCCTGCGCGAAGCCGGCCAGCGCGGCTTGCAGCTTCAGCTGGGCGGCGCGGTCGGCACGCTGGCCGGCATGGCGCCGCATGGCGCCGCGGTGGCCCGGCGCATGGCCGCCGACCTTGGCCTGGCGGTGGCGCCGGCCGCCTGGCATACCCAGCGCGACGAGTGGGTCCGCCTGGGGCTGGAGGTCGCCGTCCTGTGCGGCAGCCTGGGCAAGATCGCCACCGACCTGGCGCTGATGACGCAGGCGGAAGTGGCCGAGCTGGCCGAGCCGCGCGGCGAGGGCCGCGGCGGTTCCACCGCCATGGCGCACAAGAATAACCCGGTGGCGGCGATGATCGCGCTGGCCGCCGCCGCGCGCACGCCGCACCGTGCCGCCGCGCTGCTGGGCGCAATGGGGCAGGAACATGAACGCGGCCTGGGCAACTGGCAGGCCGAGCTGGCCGAGTGGCCGGGCCTGTTCATCGGCACCCACGGTGCGCTGGCCGCGCTGAACGAAGCCTTCGCCGGCCTGCATGTCGATGCGGCCCGCATGCTGGCCAATATCGAGCGCCTGCGCGAGGCGGCCGGCAGCGCCATCGATCCCGTACGCGACGCCGCGCCCGCCGCCGCGCTGGCGCGCGTCCAATTACAGTCTTTACGCAAGGAGTTCACATGAGCGATCCTGTCGATCACGATTTCGAACGCGGCATGCGCAATCGGCGCCGCATCCTGGGCGACGCGTGGGTGGACCGCTCGCTTGACAAGGCCAACAGCTTCAACGCCGATTTCCAGAACCTGATCACGCGCTTCGCGTGGCACGAGATCTGGGGCCGCCCCGGCCTCGAAGCGCGCTCGCGCCGCATGATCGTGCTGGCGATCACAATGGCGCTGGGCCGCTGGGAAGAGTTCGAACTGCACGTGCACGCGGCGCTGGATGACAGCTCCGGGAACGGCTTGAGCGTGGCCGAACTGAAGGAAGTGCTGATGCAGGCGGCCATCTATGCCGGCGTGCCGGCCTCGAACACGGCGTTTTCGCTGGCCCAGAACATCCTGCGCGAGCATGGCCACACGCTCGAGCCGGCAGCTCCCGCGGCCTGCGTGCATCCGGGCGTGGGCCGCGACGACCATACCCACAGCGCCCCGTCGATCCACTACACGCTGCGCGAACCGCGCAGCGGCCAAGCGCCGCGCTGCACGGTGGTGCTCAGCCACGCGCTGGGCTGCGACCTGACCATGTGGGACGAGCTGGCCAATGCGCTGGCGCAGGACTGCCGCGTGATCGCTTACGATCATCGCGGCCATGGCGGATCGGCCGCTCCGCTGGGGCCGTATTCGATGGAAGACCTGACCGAGGATGCCGCGCGCCTCCTGGGCGAACTCGATACCGGCCCGGTACTGTGGGTCGGCATTTCGATGGGCGGCATGGTGGGCCAGGAACTGGCGCTGCGCCACCCTGCGCTGGTGGCTGGACTTATCATCGCCAATTCGACGTCGGCCTATCCGGAAAGCGCGCACGAGATGTGGCGCGCGCGCATCGCCAAGGTCGAAGACGGCGGCCTGGAGGCGATTGCCGATATGGCGATGGAGCGCTACTTCCATGAAGGCTTTCGCAGCTCGCAGCCAGCCACGGTGGCACGCTTTCGCCGCCGTCTGGTGGCCACCAACGCCGGCGGCTACCTGGCCGGCTGCGCCGCCGTCAGGGATGTGAACACCACCGCGCGCCTGGGCCAGATTCAGGTGCCGGCGCTGGTCATCGCCGGTGAACTCGACATCGGCGCACCGCCGGCGATGTCGGAGACGATCGCCAAAGGCATTGCCGGTGCCCGGTTGCTGGTGATCCCGAACGCCTCGCACCTGAGCGTGGTCGAACAGCCGCAGCTGTTTTACGCGGCGGTGTCGAGCATGGTGGAAAAGCTCGGCTAGACCGGGTCGGCGGGCGTGGAATCGCGCACGTTCTTTTGCACGGCGACGGCGGCGAACAGGCTCAGTACGAAGGACATCGCATAAAAGCCTTTTTCGCTGTCGGCCAGCTGCGCATTGAACAGGCCCACGCTGATCAGCGCCAGCGACGACAGCAGCGCGAACCAGCAAATGCCGTAATACATGCCGCTGACACGGATGCCTTCGACACGGTCGCGCACACTCTTTTGCAGCGACACGGCAGCGAACAGGCCGTACAGCAGCACCGTCAGGTAGTAGCCCTTTTCGTTCAAGGCCATGGTGGCGTTCCACAGCCCGATCAGGTAGGTGGCGACGCCCACCACAAGGGCAAGCCAGGATGCGCCGACGAAGGCTTTGGATGGGCCGTGCACGATTTGAGTTGCCATTGTTCATCTCCGGTGAAGCAGCGCTGCGATGTTATTTTGTTATAGTTATCCCGTCAACCATAACTATTGGCAGCTTCGCGACCGGTAATTTTGAAACAAAATCGCCGCCGGCCCGCCAATGTTTGTTTGTTATAGTTGCACCGTTATTCACTACTGACACAACGGAGGTCGGCATGAACGGTGCAGGTGGAACCAGCGGAGGAAGCGGGCAATTCTTCCTCGGGCTGATCATGATGTGCGGCGGCTTCTATCTGCTGCTCAACAACGTGGTGGTGAGTTCCAGCTTCGGGCTGGGCACGCGCCTGTTCGGCGTTGGCGGCTACGGCATTAGCGGAGGCCTGATCCTGATCCCGCTGGTGATCGGCATCAGCATGGTGTTCTATAACGCCCGCAATTACCTCGGCTGGCTGGTGGCGATCGGTTCGTTCGCGGCGCTGGTGTTCGGGGTGATTTCATCGGTCAATCTGAGCCTGCACACGATGTCGGCCTTCGAACTGATCGCGATCCTGACCCTGGGCTTCGGCGGCCTGGGCCTGTTTCTGCGCTCGCTGCGCGCAGTGGACGACACGCCGGCCGACGCGCGCCGCCTGCAATCCTAATGAATCCCCGCTTCAGCCTGCATGCGCAGGCGCGCACGCCAGGCGCCCAGGGCCGACAGGGCCGAGTGGAATTCGCGCTCGATCAGGTCGGCCTCGGCGGTGGTGACGACGCCGTCGATCAGCGCGCTGGAGACGGCTTCGGCCACGGCGCCGACTTCGCTCATGACGCGGCACACGGTTTGCGACAGGTCGTCGCTCTGGACCTGTTCCGGCAGCGGCACCACGAAGGCAGCCATGCCGTGCCGCACCAGCAAGGCGTGCAGCGGCAGGTGGGCATCGCTCACCCCGGCCTTGTGGCAGCACTCGACGATCAGCGACACTTCTTCGAACGAAGGATAGTGCGAGGCGATGGTGGGCGAGAGTTTGTTGCGCAGGACATTGGCGGACATGTCCAGCTGCCTGGCCAGCGCGTCGACGCCTCCCGGGTACTTGCGGGCCACGGTGTAGAGCGCGTCGTGCTGGTTCATGTCGAGATAGCGGCGAGTCATGGTATTCCTTGATTGTTTTTACCGGTGCAGATCAATACAAGCTTCGTTATCCTAATTCTAACTTTGAACGGCGACCCTTACCATGACCAAGTCCTTACAATTCGCGCTGGTGCTGTCCCTGCTGCTGCCGCTGGCCGCGTCGGCTGAAGCCCAACCGTCGAAGTCGGGCTCGTTCAAGAGCGGCTTCTCGTCGCAGCGCTCGCAGGCGCCCAAGCCGTCCTTCGGTTCCTTCGGCGGCAGCCGCCAGTCCACCCCGGCGCCGCCGCCGCGCTCGCCGCAACTGTCCAAGGCGCCCGGCGGCGGCTTCGGCTCGTTCGGCGGTGCAGCGGCGCCGGCGCCGCAGAAGTCCGATTCGGCGCTGTCGCAAAAGCTGGACAAGAATGCGCAGCAGGCCAATGCCTTGCGCACGCTGGACGAGCGCAAGGCGGCGCAGGCGGCGCGCGACGCGCGTCCGGTTCCGGGCTACGAAAACCGCCAGGACAGCATGCCGCCGCCGATGCAGATGCCCCAGCCGATGCCGGCCCCTGCGCCGATCATCGTGCGCCAGGATAACAGCGGCCTGATGAGCGTGATCACCGGCTTCATGCTGGCCAGGGCGACCAGCGGTGCGCATGCGGGCAATAACGGCTATACCGGTCCGGTCGCCGGCACGGCCAGCGTGAACCAGCCGGCCGGCAACGAGGGCGGCGGCTTCTTCACCTCGGTGTTGCGCACCTTCGCCTGGCTGCTGGTGGTGTCCGTGCTGGGCTGGCTGGCCTTCTTCACCTGGAAGTTCCTGCGCCGTGGCAAGGCGCAAAACAAGAGCAATTACGCGTTCGAGAGGAATTAAATGGCCTGGAAAGATGTTTTCAGTTATGTGCGTGGGATCGCCGGCAGCAAGGGCTTGAGCACCACGCAGGCGCGCGCCGATGAAGCCCTGCCGATGGGCGCGCGCATCGGCAGCCTGGTGCAGGTCCAGCGTTCGCCGATCATCCGCGCCCAGACCGACGGTTCGCTGATCGCCATGCCGGCCGATGGCGACACCCGCGTGCTGGCGATTTCGCAGATCAGGCTGGAGCCGGACGCGGCGCTGTACCGCCTGTATCTGGTCAAGGGCGACGAGGACGCCAACGAAAAATTCCTGCAGATTTTCGGCGGCGCCGATGGCGCGGTCGAGGAAATCCTGTACTGCACGCAACTGGCCCGGGTGGTGCCGGAAACTGCCGAGGACCAGGACGACTACACCGGCAACGTTTTATACTGCCTGTGCGACGAGAGCTACACCCTGTGGCGCGCCCAGCTGGCCGACATGCTGGGCGAAGCCGAACTGGCCAGCGTGTTCGGCGAGGCCGACCGCATTGATTATTTCCGCGATGCCGGCGCCGCCGATGCGGCCTTCGTGGCGCCCTTCAGCGGCAAGGAAATCCGCATCGACGACGCCCAGGGCGTGCAGGGTTTGCAGCAGGAACTGTATTTCATGCCTTACGTGCGGCAATTGCCCAGCGGCGGGCGCGAGTATCTGCTGATCACCACCGAGATCATCGCCAGCGTCAACGGCGACACCTCGAAACGGGGCATTCATGTCGATTTTGTGATCGGCATCCCGATGGAGCAGGAAAGAATTACTGTCCAGTGAGACAGTAAACCGAAGTTCTTCACCAACGAAAGGAATAAAAATGAGCAACGCAAGTGGATGGGGCCTGACCGCACGACTGGTGTCGAAACATTTCGGCGTTCTGGGCAACCGGATTTCGGAAGCGATCGCCAACTTCGATCCCGAAACCGCCACCGAGGCCGACCGCGACCGCCTGGCCGAGACGCTGCGCGAGACGGCCCAGCTGCTGGCCTCGGCCCGCTCGTCGTTCGAGAAAGAGCACAACGACGTGGTCAGCCTGCAGAACCTGATCGCCAACGATGAGCGCGCCACCGAAAAGCTGGCCGAACGCCTGGCCGCCGGCACCATCGCCGAAGCGACCGTGACGATGTTCTGCGACGAGCTCGAAGCGAACAAGAGCCGCCTGCCGCAGGAAGTGCAGGAGGAAGCCGACGCCAAGGCGTATATGGATGAACTGCAAAAGATCGTCGATGCGCTGAGCAAGCAGCTGGCCGAGTTCGACGCGCAGGCCAAGAAAGCCCTGCAGGCGCTGGCCGCGGCCAAGGCGCAGAAGGAATTGCAGGAATTGCGCATGGAGCGCCAGAGCCAGCTGGCCGGCTTGACCGGCATGCAAGGCAACTCGACCGCGCTCTCCGCCCTCACCCGCCGCGCTCAGGCGGTGAGCAATGAAGCGGCCGGCATGCGCATCGTGGCCGACATCGGGCAAAAACCGCTCGATCAGCAGGCCGAACTGGAGGCCATCCGCAAATCGGTCAGCGAGCCCGATACCGGCGCCGAAACCACGCTGGAACGCTTGAAGCGGCTGTCGGCCAAAACCGCAGCGTAAGCCGCTTTTAGCAAGTCGACCGGGGCGCGGCAAGGATGCCGCGTCCCGGTCCGCACTTAGAACGCCATCCGCAGGCCGACGCTCACGCGGCGGCCAACATCTTCCAGGGTCAGGAACTGCGTTTCGTTGTTCGCATATTCCTGCATCCTGGTATTGGACAGGTTGATGGCGTCCGCGTAGATTGCCATCGATGGCGACAGGTTGTAGCGCAGGCCGGCATCGGTCTGTCCATAGGCGGCGCGGTTGCGCGGCAGGGTGCTGCCACCGCCACAGTCGACCGAGAAATGGTTACGCCAGTTGTAGCTCACGCGCGCCTGGAATTTGCCGTTCTCATAAAAGACAGAGCCGTTATAGGATTGCGGCGACAAACCCGGATAGCCGCAAGCCGGAGCCCCGCCATCGCGCGTCGCGCTCGCGTCCACATAGGTGTAGTTGGCTGCCACACCGAATCCCTGCAGCCAGGGAACCGCGTTGTCGAAGGCGTATTGGCCGGCGATTTCCACACCCTTGATCTTCCCTTTTTGACCATTGCGCACGCGCGTGTCGTGCACGACTTCGCTGTATTGAGGGATCGTCATGTCCACCAGCTGCGTTTCCAGGAAGTTGGAAACATTTTTCATGAAGACCGCGGCGCTGACGTAATTGGTCTTCGACAGATACCATTCATACGATATGTCGAAGTTTTTCGACTCCATCGGCTTCAGATAGGGATTCCCGCCGCCGGTCTGCACATCGCCGAAACGTCCGCCGTACCAGTTATCGACACCCATCTGGCTCAGGGTCGGGCGCGTCTCGGTTTTCGAGGCGCCAAAGCGCAGAATCATGTCCTCGTTCAGGTCGATTTTCAGGTTGGCGGACGGCAAGAAGCTGTTGTAGCTGTTGCTGACCGTGGTCACGGTGCTCGGACCGTAATTCAAAATATAGGTCGTATCGTTCGGGCTCTTCACCGCGGACAACAGGGTCCGGCTGATGCCCTTCGAGGAGGACTGCACGTGCACCATGCGCACGCCCGCGTTGGCCGACCAGCCCGCCCCTTCCCATTTGCTGTCGAGGAAGACGGACGATACTTTCTCCTTCACGCCCGAGATCGATGGCTTGGTGTAGTCGATCGCCATCGGTCCATTCGGATACTTGGTCTTGTCCGAATAGAGCGCCGGATCATTTGATTGAGGCAGCAACGAAGGCTGATTCAAATAATCCATGTAGGCGATCGGATCGAAGCTGAGATAGGCAGGCGGGACACTTGCGCCACTGCCCATGAAATTGTCCATCGGCGTGACCGTGAACAGCGACGATGGCAAGGACACATGATAGCCACTGAACGCATTCCAGGCGTCGTTACCCCAGCGCGTACGATCCACGGTGCGCTGCGAATACGCCATCCCGGTGTCGATACCCTTGAAATACCCGATGTCCTGGGCCCAGGACAGATTCAAACGCCCTTCGTGCAGCTCATCGAGATTTCTGACGTCGCCATAGGAGATGGCGTGCGCCCGCACCGCGGCCGGATCGGCGATGCCGTCGCCGAAGGTCACGCTGGGGGTCGGGCCGAAGGTCAGCACGTCGCCATTCTTCGGCACCATGCCTGCCACGATCCACATATCGGGCGACTTGGAGGTGGTGCGCGAGCTCGATACGTCGCCCTCGAGTTTCCAGTCCGGCGACAGGCGCCATTTCGAGTTCAGGCCAAACGCCTGGGTGATCGAGAGACGGTCGCCGCCCTTGACGATCATGTCGTTCGAATTGGCCTCGCCGAGCAGCTTGCCGGCGCCTGCGATCTCCGGGTTGTTGGCGTAGAAAATCGAGCCAGGGCGCAGGAAACTGGTGATCTGGTTGTTGGCGTCATACTTCACGCCCAGCTGGGTCGGGTTATTCCAATCGCTGAAGGCGATCACCCTGTTTTCCTGGTCGAGGCGCGAATACAAGGCGTCCGCGGTCATTTTCCAGTCGGGCGTCGGATTGTATTGGACCGTGACGTTGGCCACCAGGCGCTTGCGGGATTCATTTTCCTGCTGATAGCCGAAGCTCTGCGGGATATACAGTTTCTTGTTCGTCACGTTGGCCATCGTTAACCCCTTGGAGTTAAGATCGCCGTCGATCACCGCCACATCGCGGTAATTCCAGGCATCGGTGACGGCCTTGTTCTGCTTGGATGCGCGATCGGTGTAGGACAGCGAGGCGGCCACGCCAAAGTCGCGTGCCTGATTCGCCCAGGTGTACATGCCGCTCGCATTCGGCGTATTCTTTTTCGAATTGCTGTCGTAGGAATCCGAAATACTGATGACCGACGTGCTGCCGGCTTTTCCGGACAGCGGCCGCGCCGTCTGAATGTCCACCGTCGATCCAATCCCGCCCTCCGGCAGGAACGGCTGGGAGGTCTTGTAGACCAGGGCTTTCGAAATCAGGTCGGACGACAGCAAATCGAAGGAAAACTCCCTGCCGCCGGTGTCGCTGGTCATGGTGCGGCCATTGACCAGGACATTATTGAACTCCGGTCCCAGACCGCGGACGGAAATGTAGCGGCCTTCGCCGTTATTACGCTGAATCTGTACGCCTGTAACACGCTGCAAGGATTCCGCAATATTCGTGTCCGGAAATTTGCCCGCATCCTCTGCCGAAACTGCGTCAACCACGCCTTCCTGCAAACGCTTGGTGCTCAAGGACGAGCTGAGGGAAGCGCGAATGCCGCTGACCACAACGGTCGTGGTCGGTTCTGCGGAACTCGGCGGATTGGCAGTTTGTGCGGAGGCGCTCACCGACATCACCATTTCGGCAATGAGGGCGGCCAATACGGTCTTACGCATGTTAGTGGTGGTATGCATTAGTCTGTCTCCATGATGCTAATTTTTTGAACTAGGGAAATGTAGAAGTGCCTCTTGGAACCCTTAGTTTCTTTTTTGCTGCAACGGGTCTCGCCTGCTGGTTTCCTGCATTCAATGTGCAGTGTCTGTTTGTGATCGTTTGCTGCCTGAATCTTATCCTACGTAGCAAGGCGATATCAAACAATTGATTATTTTGTAAATTTATATTCCGAAAACGTATAGGTGGCTCCAGCCTCGGCATATCAGCGTTGGGCGGCGCCTGCAATTGTGCCGCACCGACCAAACAATTGTTACACTGCGGCAGGCGCTACCCGCGCCGCTGTGCACCTGGCTGGCCACCCCGGCGCAGGTTTTCTACGCCACCACACGAGGAATGGAATGCCCACACCACACCGTCTCATCGGCTGCATCGCCGGTGGCCTCGGCGCCGCCATGCTGAGCTTGTCGGCCATCGCCGCCGAACCCGCCTGGGTCGCAAAGAGCAACGACAACGCCCGCCTGCTGCTCGATATCAATGCCAAATACAATCCCGAGGATGCCGGCGCACTCGGCGTCGAGGGCGTCGATGAGCGCATTGTCGACCTGTCGCGCGACCGCTACGGCGAGCGCAGCGCGGACCTGCGCGGCGCCGTTGCCGAGCTGCGCAAGCGCCTCAAGGCCGAGCCCAATGTCAGGGTGCGGCAAGACCTGGATATCCTGATCACGCGCGCGACCGACCAGCTGGAATCGCGCCGGCTCGACCGCAAATATTTCATGCCGTATTACGATCTGACCGGCCAGTTATTCAGCGTCATGCGCGACCAGCTCGACCCGCGTGTTGCGCCGGCGCGACAAAAGGCGCTGCTGGTGCGGCTGGAAAAATACGCCGGCATGGCCAAGGGCTACCGGCCGATCACGCAATTGGCCCAGGAACGCCTGCGCGAACGGCTCAAGGCCAATCCGATGCTGATCGGGCCGTATAAGGGCAGCGTCGAGCAGGCAATCAACGATGGTCCGACCTTGCTCAAAGGCATGCGCGAATTGCTCGTCAAGAGCGGCTTGAAGGGCTGGGAGACCAGTTTCGGCCAGCTCGAACGGCAGCTCACCGCGTACAACGCCTATCTGCAGACCGACCTGCTGCCGCGCGCGCGGCGGGATCACCGCCTGCCGCCCGAGGTGTACGCCAACAGCCTGCATGAGTACGGGGTCGATGTCAGTCCGCAGGATCTGGTGGCCAAGGCCTTGACCGCGTTTGCCGAGATCCGCAACCAGATGCAGATCACCGCCGGCCTGGTGGCGCGCGAGCGCGGCTTTGCCGATCCCGACTACCGCGCCGTCATTGCCGAACTGAAAAAGCAGCAGATTCCGGCCGACAAGGTGATGCCGCTGTATGCCGAGCGTCTGGCGGCGATCGAAGCGGCGGCGCGGGCGCAGCACATCGTGTCGCTCCCCGAGCGCAAGGCGGTGATCCGGCTGGCGTCGATGGCCGAAAATGCCCAGCAGCCGGCGCCCCACATGAATCCGCCCCGCATGATCGGCAATACCGGCGAGTACGGCGAGTTCATCCTGACCACCGGCATGCCGCCGGACGCCAGCGGCAAGCGCCTGGAATTCGACGACTTTACCCATCAGGCGGCCACCTGGACCTTGACGGCGCACGAAGCGCGTCCCGGCCACGAGCTGCAGTTTTCGCGGATGATCGAGACCGGCGTATCGACCGCGCGGGCGGTGTTTGCCGACAACAGCGTCAATGTCGAGGGCTGGGCCCTGTATGCCGAAGCCGAGATGCAGCCGTTCGAACCGCTCGACGGGCAACTGCTGGCCCTGCAGGCGCGTCAGTTGCGCGCGGCGCGGGCGTTTCTCGATCCGATGGTCAACCTGGGCGAGATCACGCCGGACAAGGTCAAATCCTTCCTGATGGACGAAGTCGGAATGTCCGAAGGCATGGCGACGCAGGAAATGCAGCGCTACACCTTCCGCGCGCCTGGCCAGGCCACCGCTTACTTCTACGGCTATCAGCGCTTGATGGAAACGCGCCAGGCGGCTGAAGTGGTGCTGCGCAAGAAATTCAACCGCCAAGCCTTCAACGACTTCGTGCTCGACCAGGGCTTGCTACCGCCCAAGCTGATGCGCAAGGCGGTCATGGAAGAGTTCGTGCCGGCCCAGCTCAATCGGCCTTGAAAGTGCGTCCCGTGGCGGCCCAGTAAATGCCGCCATACAGATGGTGGCTGAAAACCGGGTCGCCGTAGGTGGCCGGCAGATGGCCGAGCGCGGTGTAGAAC
>CBFGOU010000086.1:0-11755 GCA_965650445.1 uncultured Oxalobacteraceae bacterium
TGCCGCGTTACAATCACGAGCATGAACGAATTGCCTACCTTACCAGAACATAATCCCGCCCCAGCTTCGGCGCCCCAGCCCGAGCCGACCGCCGAGCGCATCAGCAAGCCGCCGCTGGAACCGAGCGTGGTCGACATGCTGCAGCGTCCGCTGACGGTGGCGGTGATCGTGCTGTTCATCCTGCTGGCGGCGCAAGCCTTCTCGACCCGCAATCATCTGCAGACCCTGCGCATGGAAACGGCCAAGAACCTGCAGCGCTCTGAGCTGATCAGTACGGAAGCCAATACCCTGGTCAAGAGCGTGCTCGACCAGACCAAGGATTTGCAGGCCAAGGTGGCGCTGCTGGAAAGCCGCCAGAGCGAGGCCCAGAGCCAGCAGCTGGCGCTTGAGCAGCTGTACCAGGACCTGTCCAAGAACCGCGACGAGTGGGCGCTGGCGGAAATCGAGCAGGTGCTGTCGACCGCCAGCCAGCAATTGCAACTGGCCGGCAATGTGCAGGGCGCACTGATCGCGCTGCAAAACGCCGACCGTTCGCTGTCGCGCGCGGACAAGCCGCAGTTCATCAATATCCGTCGCGCCATCGCCAAGGACACCGAAAAGCTGAAAGCCTTGCCAACCCTGGATCTGGCCGGCGTGGCGCTGCGTCTGGACAACGTGATTGCCGAGATCGATACCTTGCCGATGCTGGCCGACGAAAAGCCGGCCGCGCCGCTTGAGCCGGTACGCGCCGGCAGTCCAGCCAAGCCGGGCGTGGCGGCGAAACCGTCCACCCTGGGCGAGCGCATGCGCGATACCTGGCGCAACTGGAGCGCCGAAATGTGGGGCGACATCGGCCAGCTGATCCGGGTGCGCAGTGTCGACACGCCGGACGCGCTGATGATGTCGCCGACCCAGTCGTATTTTCTGCGCGAAAACCTGAAGCTGCGCCTGCTGAACGCCCGCCTGGCGCTGCTGTCGCGCAATGAGGAAGCGTTCCGGACCGACCTGATCGCGGCCCAGGATGCGTTGACCAAGTACTTCGACGTCAAGGCGCGCGACACGCAGACCGCGCAAGCGCTGCTGCGCCAGGTGCAGGCGAACAATCTGGCGATCGAGATGCCGTCCTTGGCCGATAGCCTGAACGCCGTGCGCAATTTCAAGGCGAAGCCTTAACACCGACTGAAGCGATCCCCAATTCATGCGTTTACTCCTCTGGTTAGTTGCGCTGATGGCAGGCGCCATCGGCATCGCCGTCACGGCGCGCTTCAATCCCGGCAACGTGGTGTTTTTCTATCCGCCGCACCGGATCGACCTGTCGTTGAATCTGTTCCTGGTGCTGACGGCGCTGCTGTTTCTGGTTGTGTACGGTTTGCTGCGCGCGCTGCGCGCCACTGTGGCGATGCCGCGGCGGGTGGCGGCCTACCGCCAGCGCAAGCGCGAGCGGGACGGCAACAAGGGTTTGCGCGACGCCCTCAAGGCCCTGTTTGAGGGGCGCTTCGGCCACGCCGAGAAGGCCGCCATCCGCGCCGCCGAGCTGCCGGAAAACGAGGGCCTGGCGGCGCTGATCGGCGCCCGGGCGGCGCATCGGATGCGCCAGTCGGCCCGGCGCGATCAGTGGCTGGCCGGCATTGCACACGACAATGCGATGAAAACCGCGCGCCTGATGACGATGACGGAGCTGCTGGTCGACGACCATCAGCCGGAAGCGGCGCTGGAAGCGGTGGCGGAACTGAACGCCAGCGGCACCCGCCATATCCACGCGCTGCAATGGTCGCTCAAGGCACAGCAGCAGGCCAAGAACTGGCCGGAAGTGCTGCGCCTGGTGCGTTTGCTGGACAAACACAAGGCGCTGCATCCGGCGCTGTCGGCGCGTCTGCGCGAGCTGGCCTACGACGCCATGCTGTCCGACGGCGCCCACGATGCCGAGTCGATCCAGCGGGTGTGGTCGACCGTGCCCAGCGCCGACCGGATCCAGCCGTTCATCGCTGCGCGCGCGGTCGCGGCCTTCAACGCCCGCGGCCTGCACGATGAAGCGCGCCAGAGCGCCGAACAGGCCCTGGCCGCGTCCTGGGACGAGCGGGTGGTGCGCGCCTATCGCGATTCAGCTGCCCAGGCCGGTTCGCCGTCGCTGCTGGCCCAGATCGAACATTGCGAAGCCTGGATGCGCGAACGGCCCACCGACGCCGAACTGGCGCTCACGCTCGGTTCGCTGTGCCTGAAGCAGAAGCTGTGGGGCAAGGCCCAGCGTTATCTGGAGCAGGCCCTGTCGGACGCCACCGAAGCGCGCATGGTGCGCGAAGCCCACCTGAAGCTGGCCCAGATGCACGAGGCGCTCGGCCAGACCGAGGAAGCGACCGCGCATTACCGCCAGTGCGCACTGGCCAGCATTTTGTGACACGCCTGGCGTGGGCCTGGCGCCGGCCGGCCTGACTGGTGCGCTCGCCGCTTGCTGCATCGCACAAGCTTACCCTCATTGGTTATAATTCGTCATTAACCCTTTCGTCATCCCCGCTTTCAAGGAAACCCCATGAGCTTGAACAAAGTATCTTCCGGCCGCGACGTGCCTAACGATTTCAACGTGATCATTGAAATCCCGATGAACGCCGATCCGATCAAGTACGAAGTCGACAAAGAATCGGGCGCGATTTTCGTCGACCGCTTCATGGGTACGGCCATGCACTATCCGTGCAACTACGGCTACGTGCCGAACACCATCGCCGACGACGGCGACCCCTGCGACGTGCTGGTCATCACGCCGTTCCCGCTGATCCCGGGCGTGGTGGTGCGCTGCCGTGCCATCGGCGTGCTGAAGATGACGGACGAAGCCGGCGGCGACGCCAAGATCCTGGCCGTTCCAGTCGACAAGATCCTGCCGATCTACAAGCACTGGCAAAAGCCGGAAGACCTGCAAGACCTGCGCCTGCAGCAGATCCAGCACTTCTTCGAGCACTACAAGGATCTGGAACCCGGCAAGTGGGTCAAGATCGAAGGCTGGTTCGGTCCGGAAGATGCGAAGACCGAAATCCTCAATGGCGTGGCCGCTTACAAGGCCAGCGAGAAGTAATCCGGCACGGTTCCGATGGCCGCAGGCTTGCATGCCTGCGGCTTTTTTTCGTCTGGCGATTTACCAGCCGATATCGCGCAACAGCGGATAGGTCAGGTCGCGCGGCGGCGTCACTTCGTGGGTCAGGTCGCCGTTGATGGCTGGCTCCATCAGCTGGTTGGGCTTGGCCTCGACCGTGTAATGCGACACCGATGATCCCGGCGCCAGCTCGGTCGGGCTGTACAGGCGGATCCGGCGCGCACGGTCGGTGCCGGCCAGGCGTTGGGGATCGATGCCCATGCTGGCGATGACGCCGGACTCGGTGCGCGAGCGCCGCTCCAGCGCGGCCTTGAGTGCTTGCCCGGTTTCCAGGGTGACGCGCACGGCGGGGATGGTGATGCTCGGGTCGGTGCCGGACAGCCCGGCCACTTCGCCGGCGACGTTGTCGGCCACCACCATGCCGCGCGCGCCGGCGGCCTGGACGACCAGCGCCTTGGTCACGAAGGTGCATTCGCCGCGGTCGACCAGGGCGATGTTGTCTTTGACGGCCAGCGCGTTGGCGGGACTGAGCGGGGTACAGGCAAGGCCGGTGCCATCGGGACGGTCGACCACCGGCATCAATTGGCCGCTGACGGGCGGATTGGCCAAGGCCGGGCCGAAGGAGGCGTCGCCCACGTCGTAGCTGCCGGCCGCGCTGCCTGCCGCCGGCCCGGCAATGCCCAGCACCGATTGCGGCGCCAGCACCGACGGCACGGCGGCGGTGACGTTGTAGCCATTCCAGGCCAGCGCGTTGCCGCTCACGGCTGACAGGCGCCGTTCCTCGTCGGTCATTTCGACCCAGGCCCGGTTGGTGCGGCTGTCGACCAGAAAGTAATCCCACACGGCGGGGCGGTTGTCGATGCGCATGCCGGTTGCCGCATCGGTGAAACTCTGGAAGCCCAGGCCGTGCGCCAGTTCGTGCAGCAAGACCGTGACCAGGTCGATCTGGGTGCCGTGCGCATTGTCCAGGCCCAGGTAGAATGGCGAGCCCGGCAGGCAATCGGGAAACAGGCCGAGGCGCGAATTGAAGCGCGCCTGGATGTGCGCTTCACCGGGGGTGGCCAGATCGGTGCCGGCCAGCTTGCTGGCCAGCGCCGAGGGGTACCAGGCGGTGGGCTTGGGGGCATTGGCGAATTCGGCGAAGATTTCGACCGTACCGGCCGCACCCAGCACGGCGGAGTTGGCGTTGCACGTCAGGGGGACGAACGTGGCGCTGACGCGTACCGGGACGCTGCTGGTGACGGTGGCGGCCCAGATGTCGGCCGCATGCTGAAAGGCGATCAGCCGCTGCGCGCCCAGCGTGGTGCCGGTATTGCCGCCCACCGGCGCTGCCGGGGTGGGATCGTTGAAGCCTTCGCCTGGCGCATTGCTGTTGACGACGACGATGGTGGCGGCGGCCAGGGCGTCCAGCTGCAGGCAGCACAGCATGGCCAGGGTGACTGCGCGCGCCAGCCAGGCGCGCACACCGGAACGCTTATTCGTGCTCATGACTGTGCTCCCTGGATGGTTGGGTGGCCGGGGCGGCGCCGAGGGCGCGTTCGGCCGCGTCGGCGCCCTGCACGCACTGTTCGGCCAGCTTGCCGCCAGGATCGCGCGTGACCACCGAATACACCATGCCGCGCTCGCCGAGTTTGATACTGCGGGTGCCGTCGGCACGCACGGTGGCCGGCTGGGCCTGCGGGGTGCCCTGGGCCGTGGCGGGGCCGGCAACGCCGCGCAGGGCGCGCAGTTCGGTGGCGGTGGGCGCGCGCATATTGCCTGTTTGCGCGTCGCGCACGGCCACCATGCCGGATTCCTGCTGGGCCTGGGCTGCCTGCGCCCACAGCATTGCCATGGCGCCGGCGGCGACAAGCTTAAGGACGAGATGTCGGGACATGATGATTACCTCCAGGATGACGAACAAGTGCGTGGCGGCGCCGGGCGACCAGCAGCAGGGCGCCGGCCGTCAGCATGAGCCAGGCTGACGGTTCCGGAACGGTGGCCACCAGCACCGAGTCGAGCCCGATGTAATTGGCGGCGGCAGCGTCGCCGATGTAGCGGAAGGCGAAGCGGCCGGTGCCGGTGTAGTCGATGGATGCGGTGAAGTTTTGCCAGCTGGTGGGGAAGGCATTGACGCCGCCGATGGTGCCGAGCAAGGTGGAAAAGGAGTCGGCCGCGCTGCCGAAGCGTATTTCCAGCGTGTCGTGAAAGCCCGTTGCCAGCGCCGTGCGGGCCAGGAAGGACAGGGTGGTGGGGCCGAGCAGGGTGAGTTCGGGCGTGATCAGCCAGTTGTCGATCAGGCCGCTGCCGTTCTGTGCGCTGAGGTAGTTGGCGGCGACGTAGGCATCGCCCGCGCCGGCGTAGGCCGGGAACACGCCGGCGTTGCCCTGGAACCAGCTCAAGCCGGGCGGCGAGCTGGCATTGAGCAGGACCCAGTCGGCCAGCGCGGCGACATCGTTGAACCCTTCATCGAGGACGGTGACGGGGGCGCCGGGCGGCGGCGCGGCCATGACGGAGACCGGGAAGGCGGCCGCGATTGCGAACAGCGCCCATGCGGCAAATTGTTTTAATTGATTCATGCGAAGCTCCATGCTGTGCCAGAAAGATGGTGTTTCCCACTCGCGCTGGCAAACGTCGAGGCCATTGAAGACTCAAATGGTATGGCCCGCATGCGTCCGAACTTTGATGTAGAGCTAAGGTGCGCGCCCCGGCCTGCTTCGCCGGGGGGGAGATTAGCGCGCGGAAATCTTGCCGCGCAGGGTGCGCAGCTTGCCGACGATTCCGATAGGGAAGAAGTAGATCGACAGGATGAACAGCACGCCCAGCCACAGCATCCAGCGGTCCGGATGGAGCGCCTGCGCCAGCCACGGCAGGCCGGCCAGCCCAGCGGCGGCCGAGGCCATCAGTTCCTTGAGGTAGTTCTGGGCGATGATGAACAGCGCCGCGCCCACCACCGCCCCGTACATGGTGCCCATGCCGCCAATGACCACGATGAGCAGGATGTCGGTCATGACTTCGAAGCCGAGCATGGTCTTGGGGCCGACATAGCGCAGCCACAGGGCCATCAGCGCGCCGGCCAGCGCCGCCACCAGGGCGGCCAGGCAGTTGGCCCAGACCCGGTAGAGCACGGTGCGGTAGCCCAGCGCTTCGGCGCGGAATTCATTTTCGCGGATGGCTTGCAGCACACGCCCGAACGGCGAGTTGACCAGCCGCAGCAGGAACAGGAACAGCAGCAGGCAGCCGCCGAACACGAGGTAATAGGTGATCACCTTGCCGTCCACGGTGCGCCCCAGCAGGTCGGTCTCGAACAGCCGGAAGCCGGGCGAGAGCAGTTCGGGCACGCTGAAGGTACGGCCATCCTCGCCGCCGGTAAAGTCGGACAGCTGCGAGGCCAGCACCGCGAACGAGGACGCCACGGCCAGCGTGATCATGGAATAGAAGATGGCGCGCACGCGCAGGGCGAACAGGCCGATGATGGTGGCCAGCGCCAGGGTCAGCAGCAGAGCCGGCAGCAGGCCGGCCAGGGCCGCTCCCCAGCCAGGTTCGGCGCGCGCCAGGCCCAGGCCGACGCCATAGGCGCCGATGCCGAAGAACATGGTGTGGGCGAACGAGACGATGCCGGTGTAGCCGAGCAGCAGATCGTAGGAAGCCACCAGCACGATGTAGATGCAGATGGTGGCGGCGGTGTTGAGCGGGCGCGCGCCGCTGGTCAGGAAGGGCGCCAGCGCCAGTCCGATCAGGATGATGACGAGCGCGCCGGCCAGGGTGCGGCTGCGCGGCAGGTCGCCGGAAAGCAGGCGGGTGAGCATGCGGCCCCCTTAGCGGCGCGCGCCGGAAAACAGGCCGGCGGGGCGCCACAACAAAATTGCGATCATCACGATGATGTTCGACACCAGTGCCAGCTTGGGCGCCAGGAAGCCGGCGTAGTTGGCCGCCAGCGCCATCAGCAGCGCGCCGATGAAGCAGCCGCCGACCGAGCCCAGCCCGCCGATGATGACGACGATGAAGATCGCCACCATCGTGTCGGCGCCCATGGCGGCGGTGAGCACGCCCTGGTACAGGCCCCACATCACGCCGCCCAGGCCGGCCAGTGCGGCGCCGGCGGCGAACACGGTGATGAACAGGCGCCCGATGCGGTAGCCCATGGCTTCGACCATTTCGCGGTTTTCCACGCCGGCGCGGATCAGCAGGCCGAGGCGGGTACGGTTAAGCACGAGGAACATCAGCGCGAACACCACCAGGCCGACGGCGACCGCCACCAGCCGGTACTTTTCAATGGCCGCGTCGCCCAGCAGAATGGCGCCGCGCCGCGGGCAGGGGCAGGGGAATCTGTTCGGCGCCCCAGATCACGTTAATCAATTGTTCGACGACGATCATGCCGCCCATGGTGATCAGGATCTGCTTGAGATGCTGGCCGTACACGGGCGCGATCAGGATGCGTTCGAAGGCCCAGCCCAGCATGCCGGTGGCCAGCATGGCGAGCGCCACGGCCAGCAGCAACACGCCCAGATTGGGCAGCAGGGCGTCGGCCTCGACCCAGCTGCGCATGGGCAGCAGGACCAGGGTGGCGGCGTAGGCGCCGACCGAGACCAGCGCGCCGTGGCCGAAATTGAGCACGTCCATCAGGCCGAAGACCAGGGTCAGGCCGCTGGCCATGATAAACATCATCATGCCCATGGCCAGCCCGGCGACGGTGAGGGTCAGCCAGGTTTGCGGGTTGCCGATCAGCGGCAGCATGGCCAGCACCAGCGCGGGCACCAGCAGCAGCGGCGCGAGGTCGGGCCGGGAGGCGGGCAAGCGGGCGCTGTCGGCGGCCAGCACGGCGCCGGGGGAGGGTGGGGGAGCGAGCGTCATCGTTATCCTTGGCAAGCTATTGATGCGCGGCCAGCGACAGGCCGAGCAGGCGCTGCTGCAGGTCCGGGTCGCCGGCCAGTTCGGCCATGCTGCCGGCGTGCACGATGCGGCCGTCATCCATGACCGCGACGGTGTCGCCCAGGCTGCGCACGAAGTTGAAGTTCTGTTCGACCAGCAAAATCGTGGTCTGGCTGGCCTTCAGTTCGCGGAAGGCGGCGATCAGGTTTTCGATGATGGCCGGGGCCAGCCCCTTGGTCGGCTCGTCGATCAGCAGCAGTTCGCGCGGTTCGACGATGGCGCGGGCGATGGCCACCATCTGCTTCTGGCCGCCGGACAGCTTGCCGGCCGGGTAGTCCCAAAACTTGCGCAGCGCCGGAAAGAAACCGACGATCCAGTCGACCCGGGCCGCATCAAGCGGGCCGCGGCGCGCGGCCAGCACCAGGTTTTCGCGCACGGTCAGTTCGGAAAACACCGCCATGGCCTCGGGCACGTAGGCGATGCCGGCGCGGGCGATGTCGGGCGTGGGCAGGGTGGCGATGTCGCGGCCGTTGAAGCGCACGCTGCCCGCGCTGGCTTTCCACAGGCCCATGACGGTGCGCAGGGTGGTGGTCTTGCCGGCGCCGTTGCGCCCGAGCAGGACCGTCAGGCCGCCGCGCGGCACCGCCAGGTCCACCCCTTGCAGGATGTGGTAGTCGCCGATGTGGGTGTGCACGCCGGACAGTTGCAGCAGTGGTGTGGGATCAGGCATGGGCGGGCGTCCCCAGGTAGGCTTCCTGCACGATGGCCGAGCGCATGACCTCGCCCGGCTCGCCGTCGGCGACCAGGCTGCCGTTGTGCAGCACGATGATGCGGTCGGCCAGCGCGCGCACCACGTCCATCTTGTGTTCGACCAGCAGAATGGTTTTGTCGCGCTCGCGCTTGACCTGGTGGATCAGGTCGAGCACGACAGGTACTTCGTCCACGCTCATGCCGGCGGTCGGCTCGTCGAACATCATCACGGCCGGCTCCAGCGCCAGCAGCATGGCCACTTCGAGCTTGCGCTTGTCGCCATGCGACAGGGCGGCCACGCGCATGTGGCGCTGGCCGATCAGGGCCACCCGTTCCAGGAAATGCTCGGCCCGGCCTATCAGTTCGGTATGGGCGAACCACACCGAGAACATATTCATGCCCAGGCGGGCGCGGCTTTGCACCGCCAGCCGGACGTTCTCGTGCACCGTCAGGTGGGGAAACAGGTTGGTCAGCTGGAAGGCGCGGCCGATGCCCAGGGCGGTGCGTTTCGCCGCGCCGAGCCGGGTGATGTCGGCGCCATCGAGGAATACTTGCCCGCTGGTGGCCGGCAGCTGGCCGGAGATCAAGTTGAAATAAGTGGTCTTGCCGGCACCGTTGGGGCCGACGATGACCGTCAGCGTGCCGGGATGAAAGTCGGCCGAGACCGCATCGACGGCGACATGGCCGCCGAAGCGGATCGTCAGTGCGCGGGTGGACAGCGAAGGCGTCATGTCAGCGCCTGTTCCTGACCGGCAGCGGCAGTTCGCTGGCGGGTATTTCGCGCACCAGTTCGAGCAGGTCCCATTCGTTGGCCTGCTGTTTCTTGATGCGGAAGTGGTACATCGGTTGCAGTGCCTGGTGGTCTTCCTTGCGGAAGGTCATCTTGCCCTTGGGCGTGTCGAACTCCATGCCTTCCATGGCCGCCACCAGCTTGTCGCTGTCGCCCGCACCGGCCTTGGCCAGTGCCGTGACGACCGCGCTGGCGGCGGCGAAACCGCCGGCGGTGAACATGTCGGGCGGCGCCTTGTAGCGCCTGGTGTGCTCGGCCACCAGCCAGTCGTTCATCTTGTTCTTGGGGAAGTTGTAGTAGTAATAGATGGTGCCCTGGGTGCCGGCGTAGTTCTTCCAGGTTTTCATGATGGGCAGAATATTGCCGCCTGGCGCCAGGGTGATGCCGTAGCGTTCCGGCTTCATGTCGGCCAGCTTGTTCATCGGATTCGGCCCGGCCCAGACGATTTGCAGGATGCGCGGCTGCGGCTTGTCCTTGAGCGCGTCGAACAGGCGCTGGGCCGACGCGGTGAAGTCGGTGGTGTTTTGCGGGGCGTATTCCTCGTGCACGATTTTGGCCTTGCTGCCGGTGGCCGCCAGCGCGTCGCGGCCGGCCTTGATGGCGTCCTTGCCGAAGGCGTAATCCTGGGCCAGGAAGCCGACGCTGCCGTCCTTGAGGGTGCTGGCGGCCGCCAATGCGTCCTGCATGGAATTGCGCGCCGTGCGGAAAATGTACTTGTTCCACTTGTCGCCGGTGATGGCGTCGGCCACCGCCGGTTCGACGATCAGCACTTTCCTGTATTCGAGCGCCACCGGCAGCATGGCGATGGCCGAGCCGGACGACGTGGTGCCGACCGCGATGTCGACCTTGTCGTCGCCGTAGGCTTCGGCCAGCAGGGTGCGGCCCAGGTCGGGTTTGCTCTGGTCGTCCTTGACGATGACCTTGAGCTTGCGGCCGTTGATTTCCATCTTGCCGCCGGTGAGATATTCCAGGCCCATCATGAAGCCGGTTTCGGTTTCCTTGGCGTAGGCTTCCAGCACGCCGGTCTTGCCGGCGATCAGGGCGACCTTGAGGTCGGGCCCGGCTGCCATTGCCGGGCTGGCCAGAACGCTGGCGCCGATGGCGGCGGCCAGGACTTTGAGGATCATTCTGCGGGGGTGTTTCATGCTTGTCTCCGGTATTTGGACTAATCGACCTGTTCGAGGAACCTGGCGATGGCGTGGCGCGCGGTCGGCTCGGTGAGCATCGGCGCGTGGCCGACACCGGGTACTTCAACATAATTCATGCCTGGCGCGGCGCGCCGCATGTAGGCTGCCTGCTCGGCTTCGACCAGGTCGGACAGGGTGCCGCGCACCAGCAAGGTCGGGCGGAAATGCGCCAGCCGCAAGAAGGCCAGGCGTGCCAGCAAGGAACTCGATTTAACCGGGCCACCGGCGAACTGGCGCGCAATGCGGGGGTCGTAGCGCTGCACGATCTGCCCCTGTTCGTTTTCGGCGAAGGCACGGTGGGCCCATTTGCTCCACTCTTGCATATCGTTGGCCGGGAAGGCGCACTGGTTAATATTCATCACGTAGTCCGTGGCCTGTTCCCAGGTCGGAACTTCAACGGTAGTGCCGGCGTACGAGGCGATGCGGCGCAAGCCGCGCTGCGACAAAATCGGGCCGACGTCGTTGAGGATCGCCGCGGCGATCAGGCGCAGGCGCCGCATGGCCAGGCGCATGGTGATGATGCCGCCCATGGAGGTGCCGACAAAGACGGCGCGCTCCACGCCCAGGTCGCGCGCCAGTTTGACGATGTCGCCGGCGTAGACCGCCGGCGTGTAGTGGCTGGGATCGGGATCGCGCGCCGAGCGCCCGCGTCCGCGCACGTCGACGGCCAGGACGCGCCGGCCGCGCCCAGCCAGCCACGGCGCCAGCTCCTCGAAATCGGCCGAGTTGCGGGTCAGCCCGTGGATGCAGATCACGGGCAGGCGCGCCTGGCCGCCGGCCGAAGGGTAGTCGCGCGCATACAGGTCCAGACCGTCGGTACTGGTGTAGCTGAGGTCCGAGTACTCGCTCACGCTGGTCCTTCGGCCGCCGTGCGGCTCAGAAGCGGTATTCCAGGGTGGCCGACACGGTGCGCGGATTGCCGTAGAAGGCGGTCAGCGTGCCTTCGTTGCCCAGGGTCGGGAACACGTAGCCGCCGGTCTTGTAGCGCTTGTCGTTCAGGTTGCGTCCGTGCAGGGCCGCGCGGATGCGGTTGTCGGCACTGGTCCACAGCACGCTGGCATCCCACAGCGAGTAGGCGCCCTGGTCCAGCGCCGAGGCGTATTCGAACTGGCTCAC
>CBFGOU010000087.1:0-11725 GCA_965650445.1 uncultured Oxalobacteraceae bacterium
GGAATGGCGGTGGTTGCGCGCCGCTTCCAGCGGCAGGCCAGTGCCCACCAGATGCTCGATGTAGGGCACGTCGCTGGTGCGGTGTCCGCACTGGCCATTGGCAAAGCGGTACAGGCGCGAGTCGCCCACATGCGCCCACACAGCCTGGCCGGACGGAGTGATGATCAGGCCGACAAAGGTGGAGTGAGGCTCGGTCTGGGTGGTGACCCCGTTCATCTTGATCACCATGTGGGTCTCGTGGACGATCTCGCGCAGCAGCCCGGCCAGGCGATCGATGCCGGGATTGTCGCCCGGCTTGAACTCGTCGAACAGCTGTTTGGCCGTGTGCAGCACCTGTTCGGACGCGGCGGCGCCGCCGGCAATGCCGTCGGCCAGCACCGCCATCACGTAACCGGGCGAGTGGGCGCCGGTGAACAGGGCGGTGCGGTCATTTTGCTGAGGACGGTTGCCGATATGCTGTGCGGTACCGGCTTCGATCTTGTATGGATTCATATGGGTAGACAGTGAGTCCATGTTGCATACCGATCATTCTGTGTTGGCGGCAACGTCGACGTAGATTAAACTATGCACTCGGAATGCACAATTGAGCAAGCCCGAATATTTACCATGCGCAACAAATTTTGTATCTGATTGTAATGCGCTTTGCCTGCGCACTCTTGAGATATTCCGAAAAAAAACGGTAGGAACCGCATAATGAATGATGTCCAAGAAATCCAGCGCCGCCTGATTGAACTCGACGTGGAACATCGGGACCTGGATGCGGTCATAGACTTGCTGACCGTGGACGGCCACCACGATCAGTTACAGCTGCGCCGGCTCAAGAAGCGTAAACTGCAGCTGAAAGACCATATCACGCTGTTGAAAATGCAACTGGTGCCCGACGTGCCAGCCTGATTGTTGTCGCAACTGCCGAAGCCACTTTGACCGACCCTACACTGGCGCCTGCCGCCGCCGGGGACGCTGACGCCCCATCGTCGGCGCCTGCCGGGAAATACGATAGCGAGATCGACCGCCTGTTCAGCGCGGGCGGCCCGCTCGCGCCCGCCGTCGGCGCCTTCAGCCCGCGCCGCTCGCAAACCGAAATGGCCAAGGCGATCGCCCAGGCGATTGCCGACCAGAAAACTTTGATTGCCGAGGCCGGCACGGGGACCGGCAAGACCTTTGCCTACCTGGTGCCGGCGCTGATGTGGGGCGGCAAAACCATCGTCTCGACCGGCACCAAGAACTTGCAGGATCAGTTGTTCCTGCGCGACATCCCCACCGTGCGCAAGGCGCTCAAGGCACCGGTCTCGGTGGCCCTGCTCAAGGGCCGCTCGAATTACGTTTGCCATTACCATCTGGAACGCACGCTGCAGAACGGCCGCATGACCTCGCGCGACGATGTCGGCCACCTGCGCGAAATCTCGCGCTTCATCAAGATGACCAGTTCGGGCGACAAGGCCGAACTGGCCAAGGTGCCGGAAAATGCCTTGATCTGGAATCTGGTGACCTCCACGCGCGATACCTGCATGGGCCAGGAGTGCCAGTATTACCAGGATTGCTTCGTGATGAAGGCGCGCCGCGAAGCCCAGCAGGCCGATGTGGTGGTGGTCAACCACCACCTGTTCTTTGCCGACGTGGCGCTCAAGGATACCGGCGTGGCCGAACTGCTGCCCTCGGCCAACACCATCATCTTCGACGAAGCCCATCAGCTGCCCGATACGGCCACCCTGTTCTTCGGCCAGACCATCTCGACTTCGCACATCCTGGAACTGTGCCGCGACGTGCTGGCCGAGGGCCTGGCGCATGCGCGTGGCGGGCCGGACTGGGCCAAGGTGGTGACCGTGGTCGAAAAGGCCGCGCGCGACCTGCGCCTGACCTTCCCGCAAGACATCATGCGCCTGTCGCTCGCGCAGATCATGCCATCGTCGGATTTCTTCCCAGCCCTGGCCACGCTGAAAGAAAAGCTGGGCGAGATGATCGATGTCCTGGAAGACCAGGCCGAACGCGCCGAAACGCTGGAGCAATGCCGCGTGCGCGCGGTGGAGCTGGCCGCCGGGCTGGAGGCATGGAAGGAAACCAAGGGCAAAGTGGTGGAGGGCGATCAGGCGGTGCTGTGGGTGGAGGCGTTTTCGTCCTCGCTGCAAATGCACAAGACGCCGCTGTCGATCGCGCCGATTTTCAACAGCCAGCGCGAAGGCACGCCGCGCAGCTGGATCTTCACCTCGGCCACCCTGGCGGTGAAAAACGACTTCAAGCATTTTTCCGACCAGATGGGCTTGAGCGGAGAGCAGGCGCAGAGCTGGCCCAGCCCGTTCAACTACGAGCAGCAGGGCTTGCTGTACGTGCCGACCGGATTGCCGGAGCCGAACAGCTTCGGCTATACCGACGCGGTGATCGACTGCGCGCTGCCGGTGATCGAGGCGGCCGGCGGGCGCACTTTTTTTCTCTGCACCACGATCCGCGCGGTCAAGCACGTGGCCGAGCGTCTGCGCGACGAGTTCGCCAAGCGCGGCCTGGAGTTTCCCCTGTTCGTGCAGGGGGAACGCGGGCGCACCGAACTGCTCGATTCCTTCCGCAACGCCGGCAATGCGGTGCTGGTGGGCAGCCAGAGTTTCTGGGAAGGCGTGGACGTGCGCGGCGACGCGCTGTCGCTGGTGATCATCGACAAGCTGCCGTTCGCCCCGCCGGACGACCCGGTCCTGGCTGCGCGCATCGATGTGATGGAAAAGCAGGGCATGAACGGTTTCATGCATCACACCTTGCCGGAAGCAATCATCAACCTTAAACAGGGCGCCGGGCGGCTGATCCGCGACGAGACCGACCGCGGCGTGCTGATGATCTGCGATCCGCGCGTCATTTCGAAGTCGTACGGCCGGCGCGTGTGGCAAAGCCTGCCGTCGTTCAAGCGCACCCGCCTGCAGGACGACGTGATCGCGTTTTTCACCCAACCGCAAGGCAGCGCCGGCGAGGCCCCATGATCCGGGCATTGCTCTGCATGGCAACGCTCGCCGGGCTGACGCTGATGCCGAACGGCGTGGCGGCCAGCCCCGCCGCCGACCTAACGCAGCTGTCCGAACGGTATTACGACGCGCAGGCGCGCTTCGAACCGCTGGAGGCGACTTTTGCGGGCGACAACCGCTTCGACGATCAGCTGCCCATGACCCATGTGCCGGCCGTGCGTGCGCGCCGCTACGCCATGCTGCACGCGGTGCAGAAAGCCTTGCTGAAGATCGATCGCAGCAAGCTCGGCAATGCCGATCAGACCAGCTTCGACGTTTTAAGCTATGACCTGAGCACCGCGCTGATGTTCGAGCCGTACAAGGACTATCTGATGCCGCTCAATCAGGTGGACAGCGTGCCCATGTGGGTCGCCATGCTCGGCAGCGGCCAGGCCATGCAGCAGATCGCCACGCCGGCGCAATATCAGATCTATCTGAAACGCCTGGACGCGCTGGTGCCGTGGATCGACGCGGCCATCGCCGCCATGCGCAGCGGGATCAGGCAGCATGTGGTCTTGCCGAAGGTGCTGGTCCAGCAAGTGCTGCCGCAGATGAAGGCGCTGGCCGAAGCGCCGCTCGACAAGAGCGGCTATACCGCGCCGCTGCGCCAGTTTCCGGCCAGTTTCAAGCCGGCCGACAAGGCGCGCTGGACCAGCGCCTACCAGAGTACGGTGCGCACGCGCGTGCAGCCGGCGCTGCGCCGGTTCACCCAGTTCCTGGAACACGATTACCTGCCGGCCGCGCGCGATAGTGCGGGACTGGGCAGCCTGCCGGACGGCGCCGCCTGGTACCGCGTGGCGGTGGCGGCGCAGACCACCAGTAACCTCAAGCCGGAGGAGATTCACCGCATCGGCCTGGCGGAAATGGAGCGCATCCACCGCGAAATGGTCCGCCTGGCGCCCAAGCTGGGTTACCTGGGCGGGCCGGCCGGACTGAACCGCTGGATCAGCGCCCAGACCAAGTTCCGCCCGTTCCAGACCGAAGAAGAGGTGTTGCAAGCCTACCGCGACCTGAACGCCAAGATCACGCCGCTGCTGCCGCAGCTGTTCGCCAGCGTGCCCAAGGCGCCGCTGGAAATCCGCGCGGCGCCGCCACTGGGACACGGCGGGGCGGCCGACTATTACACCGCGGCCCACGCCGACGGTTCGCGCCCGGGCGTGTTCTGGGCCGTGATTCCCGACCCGGCGGCGTACGCCAGCACGCGCATGACCTCGATGTTCCTGCACGAGGGCCAGCCCGGTCATCATTTCCAGCTGTCGCGCCAGGCCGAGCTGGCGGTGCCGAAGTTCCGCCAGTTCGGGCGCAACAATGCCTTCGTCGAAGGGTGGGGCCTGTATGCCGAAAGCCTGGGCAAGGAAATGGGCCTGTACGACGATCCCAACGCCTACGCCGGCCACCTGATCCTGGACATGGTGCGTGCGGCCCGGCTGGTGGTCGACACCGGCCTGCATGCGCAGCTCTGGAGCCGCGAGCAGGCGATCCGCTTCCTGGTCGAACAGACCGGCGAGAACGAGGAGGACGCGCGCAACGCCGTCGAGCGCTACATGGCGCTGCCCGGTCAGGCGCTGGGCTACAAGATCGGCGCCCTGAAAATCGCCGAGCTGCGCCAGCGCGCCCAGGCCACGCTGGGCGACAAATTCAACCTGGCGCGTTTTCACGACGCCGTGCTGGCCGACGGCTCGCTGCCGCTGGCCTTGCTCGAAAACCGCATCAATGCCTGGATGGCGCAGCAGGCCAAATTAGTTCCCGCACCACCCCCGAAGTAAATCAGACCTTGCGCTGATTAAATCATTGAACCGGCCGTCGCTGCCTGCTAATTTTAGTAGGCAGCGGAAACGCTGGCGCCGTTCCCTTTCTCTTCCATTTTTCCCTCTGTCATCGGGAACTTTTTCCCGTCGCGGCAGGCTTGGGTGCGTTTGCGTGCGCACAAAGTCCGGCAGGTCGAGCTTGATAAAGTCGGGAGTGCACGCGAGCGCCCGCAAACCCGACAGGAGGTCGAAATGGCAATCCGTTACGGCTGTTTCTTCAGTTATGCGCATGGCCGCTATGAGCTGATGAACAAATTCAAATCCGCTTTGTCCGACGCCATACGGTGCTATCTGGAGCCGTATTTCGACAATGAAGACGAGCTGTTCATCGACACCGAGCAACTCGGCGGTGGCGACGACCTCGACCGCCGCATTGCCAAGGCCATGTGCGAGAGCGTGGCGATGATTCTCATCTACACGCCCAAGTACGAGGCGCATCCGTATACCCGGCGCGAGTTCGCCGCCATGCAGATGCTGGAGCAGGAGCGCAGCGCCTGGTACCCCATGCCCAGCCACCTGACCATCCCGGTGATCATGACCATGCACCCGGGCAAGTTGCCGCCGCAAATTGCGCAGTCCAGCCTGTATGTGGACTTTTCGCACTTCACGATGGCCACGACCGACCTGAAGTCGAATCCGGATTTTCTGCCTGACATACAAAAAATTGTGGACAGAATTGTCACGCATTACGAATTCCAAAAAAAATTTACGCCTGTGGGGCATGACTGCAACCAATTCACGCTCCCCGATGTCCCACCAGAATGGCGCGAGCTGCCGGATTTAACTTTCCCAAAAAAATGAGGAGCAACATGGAACTCAATCGCATTACGCTACCGCCGATAACCGCTCCCGGCGAGGTGACGACCTTTTATTCTTTCGAGAGCGGAACGGCGCGCAGTGTGGCGCTGTCGAACACGGCCGTACTACTGGCAGGGCGTCAGAATGCCACCGTACCGGTGCTGATGATCGATTGGGACACCGAGTCCCCGGGGCTGCATCACTATTTCGGCCGGCGTGAGGAACACCCCGGCCTGCTCGAATATTTCCAGGCCTGCGCCGAGCATCTTGCCGGGCTGGGCGCCACCCATGGCGACGACGTGGCCGTGGCGCGGCGGGTGCTCGAAGCGGTCGACTGGGAACTCTATGTGGAACGGGTCGACGACAGCCGCCCGCTCTACCTGATGCGCGCCGGCCGGTTCGACGACAGCTATGGCGAACGGGCCGACCAGATGGACTGGGACGGCCTGTTCGCCGCCTGTCCGGCGCTGTTTCGCTGTTTTGCCGAGCACATGGAGCGGCGCTTCCGCCATGTGCTGGTGGACGCGCGCAGCGGCCGTTCGGCCGCTGTCAGCATCTGCACCACGCTGCTGCCGCGCAAGCTGGTGGCCCTGTTCACGCCCAACCAGCGCAGCCTGGAGGGATTGTCCGGCGTGGTCACGCGCGCCATCGACTACCGCTGCAGCCACGAAGACGAACAGCGTCCGCTGCTGATCTACCCCTTGCCCGCTTCGATCGACAGCGCCGACTGCCAGCGCCGCAGCCAATGGCGGCGCGGCGATCCCAGCAAGCCTGAACCGGGCTACCAGCCGGTGCTCGAACGCCTGCTGCGCCAGTGCTACGGCATGTCGCAGCTGTCGCTCGACAGCTATTTCGACGAAGTGCAGATGCAGCAATCCACCGCCACCTTCAGCGGCGAGCCAATAGGCGTCATCCACGCCCGCGACGACGACCGTTTTTCCCTGCGCCGCACCTTCGAAACCCTGCTCGACTGGGTGGCCGAGGGGCGTTTTCCATGGCAATCGCATGCCGAGGTGCGCCTGGCCGGCGCCATCGCCGCAGCGCGCGGCCAGGCCGGCGGCGATGCCGGCGTAGCCATTGCCATTCCGCTCGCGCGCGACCTCAACAGCCTGGGCGAGCTGTATCGCGGCCAAGGGCGCACCGCGCAGGCGCTGGCCTGTTTCCAGGAAAGCTGCTGCTTGCGCGAACGCTTTCTCGGCGGCGAGCATGCCGATACGCGCGCCAGCCGCATCAACCTGGCCGAACTGCTGCGCACCAGCGGCAAGCTGGAGCAGGCCCGCGCTGTTCACCAGCAATTGCTCGACGACTGCCTGCGCGTGCTCGGCCGCGACCATCGCGAAACCCTGGCCGCGCGCTCGGCGCTGGCGGCCACCCTCGCGCTGCTGGGGGATTTTCCCGCGGCGCTGTCCCTGCATGAGCAGATCAACGGCGCCTGCGAGCGCCTGTACGGCGCCAGCCACACCGTCACCTTCGACAGCCTGGCCGGCCATGCGCAAACCCTGGCGCGCTATGGCCAGCCCGAGCGCGCGCGCATGGTCTACGAACGCGTGCTGGAAGGGCGCGAGCGCCTGCTGGGCAGCGAACACGACGACACCTTGCGGGTAACCCAGCAACTGGCCGTGCTGCTGCTGGAGCTGGGCGAGCTGCCGCATGCGCGCAGCCTTCAGGAAACCGTGGTGGCGGCACGCGAACGACATTGCGGCACCGATCATCCGCACACCTTGCAGGCACGCGAAGTGCTGGCCGACATCATGAGCGCACAGTGTGACCTGGACGGCGTTCGCCGGCTGCAGGAGTCGCTGGCGCGCGCGCGCGAGCGCCGCTTCGGCGCCGAGCATCCCGATACCCTGTCGATCAAGCTGCGCCTGGCCAGCACGCTCAGCGAGCACGGCGAACTCGACGCCGCGCGCCAGTTGCAGGAACAGGTGGTGGCGCTGAGCGAACAGGCGCGCGGTCCGGACGACTTGCAAACCCTGGGCGGCAAACAGGCGCTGGCGGAAACCCTGTCGCGCCAGGGCCACAGCGTGGCGGCGCGCCAACTCGAGGACAATGTCTTGCAAGTGAGTGCGCGCCTGCTCAGCCACCGTGGCACGGCCGAGGGCTTGCGCGACGCCCACGATGGCGCGCTCGACCTGCGCAATGCCATTCTGGAAACCCGCGACCGCGTCGGTTCTGGCGATACGCTGGGGCAGAAGCTTGCGCAGCTACAACAATTGATCGACAACCGCAGCGAGCGCGAGGCGCGCGCGCTGGCCGACAGCCTGCGCAAAACGGTGCTGCGGCCGAATGTGGCCAATCCCTTGCGCACGCGCGGCGTGGCCATGATCAAGCAGGTGTACCTGCGCGAAAACGACAAGGATGCCTTGCTGGCCTTTGCCCAGGACGAAGTATCCTCGTTGAAAGAAGCGCTGGCCGAGGCGGCAGGAGGGCGTCCGTTCGCCACGCAATAGCGCGTTCATGCCGTTCCCGCGTGCGCCCCACGCAGGCACGGGGCAGGGTTTACCCCTGGCCAAGAAGTTGACACCCTGCCAGCATAAAGCAAAATTGTCAGGCCGGGTGAGCGATCTAACCATTGCTTCAGGTAAAATCGCGGCATGAGAATCTTAATCAGCAATGACGACGGCTACCTCGCTCCCGGTCTCCAGGCGCTGGCCGATGCGCTCGCATCGGTAGCCGATATCGTTGTCGTGGCGCCGGACAGCAATCGCTCGGGGGCGTCCAATTCGCTGTCGCTGGACCGGCCCCTGTCTGTCCAGCAAGCGCCCAACGGATTCTATTTTGTCAACGGAACGCCGAGCGACTGCGTCCACGTCGCGCTCACCGGCCTGCTCGATTACCGTCCCGATCTGGTCGTCTCCGGCATTAACAATGGCCAGAACATGGGTGACGACACCCTGTATTCCGGCACCGTCGCCGCGGCCACCGAAGCGTATCTGTTCGGCATCCCGGCGATCGCCTTTTCGCAGGTCGATTTCGGCTGGGAACACGTGGACGCGGCCGCCCGCGTGGCGCGCGACATCGTGCTGACCAAGCGCCATGCGCTGCCCACGCCCTACCTGCTGAATGTGAACATCCCCAACCGCCCCTATGAAGCGCTGGGCGCCTTGCGCGCCACCCGTCTGGGCCGGCGCCACCAGTCCGAGCCGGTCTTGCGCGCCAAGGACCCGCGTGGCCGCGACCTGTACTGGATCGGGCCGCCCGGCGCCTGCAAGGATGCCGGGCCGGGCACCGACTTTCACGCCACCGCGCAGGGCGACATCTCGATCACTCCGCTGCAGGTCGACCTGACGCACCGCGAGCAGCTCGATGCCCTGGCACAGGGATTGGCATGAGCGACAAGCACGGTAAGGATGGGCGCGACAAGCGCAGCAATTTCCCGTTACCGTTGTCGTCGGTCACCGGCGCGGCCGTCAAGCCCTCCGCCTATACGCCGGCGCGCGTGGCCACGCCCCAGACCGCCACCCAGAACGCCGCCCGTACCGCCGTCCAGGCACCGTACAGTCCGCCGCACCAGGCGCCCACGCCGTCCAAGGCGCACAGCTACGCGTCCCAGCGCAGCCAGCCGCTGGCGGCCCCGGCGCCGCGGCCCGACCTGCTGGTGTCCGATGCGATCCGCCAGCAGATGGTCGCGCGCGTGGCGCGCCAGGGTGTGCAGGACCGCGTCGTGCTGGACGCGCTGGGCGCGGTGCCGCGCCATGCCTTCATTGAACCGGCCCTGTCGGCCCAGGCCTATATCGACGCTTCTTTGCCGATCGGCCACCATCAAACCATTTCACAACCGTACATCGTCGCGCGCATGATCGAAGTGATGCGCAACGGCGGCCGACTCCAGCGCGTGCTGGAAATCGGCACCGGTTGCGGCTACCAGGCCGCGGTGCTGGCCTGCATCGCCAGCGAGGTGTATTCCATCGAACGCATCAAGCCGCTCCACGAGTTGGCCAAGAACAACTTGCGGCCCTTGCGCATCGCAAATCTCCGCCTGCATTACGGAGATGGTATGCTAGGGCTGCCCCAGGCCGCTCCTTTCGACGGCATCATCCTGGCGGCGGCCGGTCTCGAGGTGCCGCAGGCCCTCCTGGAACAGCTGAGCATCGGCGGACGCCTGGTCGCCCCAGTGGGCGCGCAGGTCCAGCATCTGCAGCTCATTACGCGCACCGGCAAGACCGAATGGACCAGCGACACGCTGGAAGATTGCCATTTCGTCCCGCTGCGCCCAGGCACCACCTGAGCCAAGAAATCGACACACATAAGATGAGAATGAAACGAACTAGTTATATCTCCCTGCTGGCCATCAGTCTCGCACTGCTCGGCGGCTGCACCACCACCACCCAGGCGCCGGTTGTCGACCGCACCCCGGTTCCCGGTCCCCGTCCGGCCCCGGCACCGGAAGAGCCGAAGGACGAGCGCGGCATGTATATCGTCAAGCGCGGCGATACCCTGATTCGCATCGCGCTCGATCATGGCCTGAATTACCGCGACCTTGCGGCATGGAACAACATCAGCAATCCCGATGACATCAAGCTCGGCCAGCTGCTGCGCGTCACCGCGCCGGAAGGCGTGGTCACGTCCCCGGTGAGCATCCCCGTGCCGGAAGTGCGCAGCGTCCCGGCGCCGAAGAAATCCACGCCGCGTGGCGACAAGCGCCCGTACAGCGATGTGGCCATGGCCGAGATGCAAAAAAGCGAGCGCGGCGACAATGGCAAGCCCGACTCGAAACCGGAGCGCACGGCCGATGCCGCACCGGCGCCGGCAGCCACGCCCGCCGCGGCGGCGCCGGCCATCGTGCCCGGCGCCACCGTCACCGCCACCGACGATGAGAAGCTCAGCTGGATGTGGCCGTCCGACGGCAAGATCATCGCCACCTTCGACGAAGGAAAGAACAAGGGCATCGACATCGCTGGCCGGGCCGGCCAGCCGGTCATGGCCAGCGCCGCCGGAAAAGTCATGTATGCAGGCAGTGGCATCCGCGGTTATGGTAATCTGGTGATTGTGAAGCACAGCAACAGCTTGCTGTCCGCCTACGCCCACAACCGCAGCATCGTGGTCAAGGAAGGGCAGACCGTCACCAAGGGGCAGGTGGTTGCCGAGATGGGCGATTCGGACGCCGACTCGGTCAAGCTGCACTTCGAAATCCGCCAGCAGGGCAAGCCGGTCGATCCATCGCGATTCCTGCCGACCCGGTAAGCCAAGCTGGCCTTAGGGGCGCTGCCAATGACACAGCCAACGCACTCGATCGACGACGACACAGCGGAAGAATTTCCGTCCGACGATGATTTGCCGCTCGTCGAGGGCGACATCGACGGCGACGAGCCGGCCGAAGCCGCGCGCGTCGAGCCGGCCCTGGAAAGTGTCGACGAGCTTAAAAAGGTGCTGGCGGCCGAACTGTCCACCGACACCACCCAGCATTACCTGAACCAGATCGGCACCCGGCCGCTGCTCACCGCCCAGCAGGAAGTGCACTTCGCCACCCTGGCCAAGGCTGGCGATTTCCCGGCCCGCCAGACCATGATCGAACACAATCTGCGTCTGGTGGTGTCGATCGCCAAGCACTACATCAATCGCGGCGTGGTGCTGCTCGACATGATCGAGGAAGGCAATATCGGCCTGATGCGCGCCATCGACAAGTTCGAGCCGGAGCGCGGCTTCCGCTTTTCCACCTACGCCACCTGGTGGATCCGCCAGAGCATCGAGCGCTCCATCATGAACCAGGCGCGCACCGTGCGCCTGCCGGTCCACATGGTGCGCGAACTGAACCAGATCCTGCGCGCCAAATATCACCTCGAAGCGCGCCACCACAATGGCAAGGATGCCGCCGCCGAGGATATCGCCCACCTGGTCGGCCGGCCGGTCGAGGAAGTGCAGGACATCCTGGCCCTGTCCGAACACGCCACCTCGCTCGACGCCCCGCTCGACAACGATCCCCAGTCCAGCCTGATGGACATGCTGCCCGGCGACGCCGACGACAGCCCGGATGCCCGGGCCGAGCAGCACGAGATGACGGTGCTGGTGCGCGACTGGCTGGCCAAGCTGCCCGACAAGCAGCGCGTGGTGGTGATGCGCCGGTTTGGCCTGGACAACGACGATCCGGCCACGCTGGAAACCCTGGCCGAGGAAATGGGCGTCACGCGCGAGCGCGTG